>WLEH01000078.1 GCA_009704345.1 Actinomycetota bacterium
CAAGGTTCCGCCGTAGCAACAAATAATTTGTTACACGAAACTGCACTTGAAATTCTTAACGGGCGCTGAGTTTTAACAGTAAACCATGCTTTGGTCTAACCGTTACCGATGGCAATGGCAAAATTTTATTAACTGGATCGAACTTGAATTTTCTAGCCAACATGGCAAGTGCAATAACTCCTTCAAACATGGCAAAATCTCTACCAATACACATGCGATTACCCAGTCCAAATGGAATAAATGCGCCAGATGGAATCCGATCCTCGGTTAAAAATCGATCAGGATCAAACTTTGTTGGATCTGGCCATGCAGTCTTATCACGATGCACTACCCAAGGACTAATCACAATTAATGATCCTGGCGCAATCTCAACACCATCGATCTCATCTGCCGCAATTGCATTTCGGGTTAGCACCCAAGCTGGCGGATACAGTCTCATAGCTTCATTGAATACCGCCTTGGCGTATTTCAATTTAGCGTAATCGGCAAACTCTGGATCTCGCTGCCCCAGCACTTCAACTGCTTCTGCTGCTAAGCGATGCTGCACATCTTGATTTAAGCTCAATAAATGTAGCGCCCAACTTAATGCGCTAGCAACTGTTTCATGCCCAGCGACGATAAATGTAACTAACTCATCTCGCACTTGTGAACGAGTGATGTTTCCAGCGGAAAGTTCTGTCACTAGTAACTGCGAAATTGTATTCAGTTGCGGCGTTTGCTCAGCTGCTGTAACTATTTGATCAACCGCACGCTCTAAGGTTTTATTGGCGCGTTGTAGCTTCAAATTTAATGGGGTTGGTACCCATTTTGGTGGGAAGATGGGAGTGCGAGCACGAGACACCACCACATCCAAACCTTTTAAAGTAGCTGAAACTACACTTTTCGCTCTGAGTTGGAAATCAGAACCAAACAGCGCTGAACCAACTACGTTTAACGCAAGTTGCATCATTTCATGATCTAAATCAATCTCAGTATTTACTGAGTTGTCCAATTTACTTAATACTTGGCTAGTTGCTGCTACCGAATGTTGCACCACCCCAGCCACAACATCATGGTGAAATGCTGGCTGCAGCATTCGCCGCTGTTCCCGCCAGGCAGTGTTGTCGGCCGCTAACAAACCATAGCCAGTAACAAGTGCCAAGGTACGATATTGAATAGTCGCTTTACCATAGTTTTTCGCATTAGTGCGCAGCACATAATCAACCCAAGCCGGATCAGAGACTAAATAAGTGAGCGGTTTTGGAATTGGGAATTGCAGTAATTTGCCATATTGATCTCGCAGATCCGATAGGAAATCTGGTGCTGCCGAGCGAATTTCAGCGATGCCGCGCACCATTTGCGCTGGCTCTGGTCCAGCAGCGTTCATAAATGGGGGTCTCGCCATGGCTTGAGCCTATGATCTAATCGGTTTTCAAGGGTAAGCGACTACCCTTACGGCATGGTTGAGTTTGCCGCTGATCTGATTAGTCAGATTGGTTTACTTGGCGCCGGATTGCTTATCGCAATTGAAGTCATCTTGATGCCAATTCCATCTGAGATGGTACTACTGCTAACTGGGTTTAATGTATCGCTGGGAGAATTCAGATATTTTGCTGCAATTGTCATTACCACGATGGGATCAGTTTCTGGCGCACTAATCCTTTACACCTTTGGTTACGTGTTTTCGCAAGAGCGCATAGAGGCAATAGTTGGCAAATGGGGAAAGTACGTTGGCATCTCCCAATCAGATTTAACTAAGACACTTAATTGGTTTGAGCGCTATGGCGTGTATTTAGTTTTCTTCGGCAGATTGTTCCCGATAATTCGAAGTCTAGTTAGCATCCCTGCCGGCTTGATTAAAATGTCAATTACTAAATTTGTTCTATACACTGCAGCAGGGAGTGCGATCTGGAATTCGATTTGGATTTCAATTGGCGTACTACTTGGTGAGCAGTGGGAGAAAGCAAGTGCCTGGACAAATATTATTGATTACGCGGTCTATGCCGCCATTGCGCTAATTCTGGTTTGGTTTGTGCTCAGATTATGGCAGTATCGAAAGTCCCGCTCTTAAGAAAACGGACAATTTGGATTCAGGTCGCGTATCTCCCGTTCCTGCTTTAGCCTCCAGCCATGAAGCGACGTGAAGCTCTTACCGTATTAGCGGGGTCAATTGTTGCGCTCTTGCCAATATCAACCGCCAACGCAAATCAAAAAAGACGGACAATTTACTGCATGCAAAATGGCAAAGTTCGCAAAGTAACTGGCGTGAATCCAAGCTGTCCAGTTGGCTGGAATCGCACTTCCACCAAAAATGGTAAAGCCGCGCTCCGGGCGCAACGACAAGCGGAACAGAATTCTGGATCTGGTAATTCGGCGTCACCAAATACGCCAAACATCCCAAACAATTGGGTAAAGCTCACAACGCTTGCAGCGCTGCCAGCAACAACTGCAACCAAGATCGCTAGCGAGAATATTTGGTTGATAAAGAATGGTGATGAGGTAACTGGATTCAGTGGCCGATGCACCCATCAAGGAATTTCAGTTGTAGCTCGAGGCGCGGGTTTTTATTGCCCAGGTCATGGCGCAACGTATGACAAAAATGGCCAGAATCCAACGAATCCAGCTACTCGACCACTTGAGCGGGCGAGAATTGAAGTTGCTAACGGCGACGTTTATTTAGTGAAATAACTACTCGGAAAGCCAAATTGTGGTGTGCGGTGGTAGCGTGACATCTGATCCCGTCGTTTGAATCGGCATTGATGCTGCTAGCAACGTTTTGGCTGTTGTAAATTTAAACTCAGCATCAGTGGTGTTTGCCACCAACTCAAATCCTGGCTCGCGCCTAAATCGCAAGATGCCAGTAGGCGCATCTTGCCAGCTAACACCTGCCAGTCCGCCTAATGCCGGGTGAGACTTTCTTATCTTTAACAACTTTCGATAAAGATTAAGCGTGCTCTGCGAATCTTGTTGTTGTGCGGCTACCGACAACTCCCGCCAATGCGCCGGTAGCGGCAGCCAAGAATTGAATTCAGCAAAGCCAAATGGTGGTGCGTCACCTTCCCATGGAATAGGTACACGCACACCATCTCTACCCAATTGAACCCCATTAGTGCGAAAGAAGATTGGGTCCTGTCGATGCTCTGGCAGCACTGGCGCATCTTCCAATCCAAGTTCTTCACCTTGATAGATGTAAAGATTGCCAGGAAGTGCCTGCGTCACCATAGCGAGTGCTCTCGCTTTAGCTAATCCGATCGCACCGCCGCCCAAGCGCGTTACCACGCGCGGTGAATCATGGTTGTCTAGCACCCAAGTTGGCGGTGCCGTGACATTTTTAAATTCCGAGGTAATTTTGTCTACTGCTGCTCTTATCTCTTCGGCATTCCATTGAATTGTTAGAAAGTCAAAGTTAAAAATTTGGTGTAGTTCATCTGGTCGCACGTATCTAACCGCTCTGCTAGTTGGATAGACCCATGCTTCTGCCACAAAGAACCGATCCCCTGGATAAGTGTCAATTAAGTTGCGCCAACCGCGATAAATTTTATGAACCCCGTCACGATCAAAAAAAGGAATATCACTTAGCAACTGTTTTCGATATTCGGGATCAATGTCTGTTACGTCTAATCGAAGAGCCGCAGTGAGTCCAACCGGATCTGGATGGTCTTGATAGATCTCGTCTTTGGCTAACCCATGAGCCACATCGATTCGAAAGCCAGCCACTCCTTGATCAAGCCAGAACTTAATTGTTTTCTCAAAATCTTCATTTACTTCAGGATTATTCCAATTCAAATCTGGTTGTGATGAATCAAACAGATGCAGATACCACTGGCCGGGTTTACCATCGGATTCAGTAATGCGGGTCCAACTTGGACCACCAAACACTGACTCCCAGTTATTTGGTGGTAACTCACCATGAACACCTTTCCCATCATAAAAATGAAATCTATTTCGCGCTGGCGAATTAGGTGGCGAGGCTAATGCCGCTTTAAACCAATCATGTTGATCAGAAAAGTGATTGGGCACTAAATCAACAATTACCTTTAATCCAAGCTCATTGGCCCGCTGCATGAGTTGTTGGAAATCCAAAAGAGTGCCAAATCTTGGATCAATGGCTCTCGGGTCAGAAACATCGTAACCGCCATCACGATTAGGAGATTGGTAAAAGGGAGAAAGCCAAATAGCATCAACGCCAAGTGATGCAACATGCGCTAACCGATTTCTAATCCCAATAAGGTCACCTTCGCCGTCATTGTTACTGTCAGAAAAGGATCTTGGGTATATCTGATAGACGACTGCGTCGTGCCACCAAGTACTAGTCACATATTCTCCATTTAGCGGAAGGATAAGGGAACATTGCATAATTCTGATGCGCCAAATTGGCTACAAATCAGTATCTAAATCTATGAAAAAAATGATTTTTTACTGTAACTCTTACATTCGGTAACTGACAGTCAAAACTGGCAACTAAACCAATCCTTGTCCGGCGTAGATCGGAGGATGCTTTTCCAGCGCAATGGCCATTGTGCTGATCCTGGCTACTCATCTAGTCTCAATAGCTGAGCCCAAGAATCACTGGGTTCCTGATAAACCAATTCCACTATTTACTAAAAGGTTCTTGGGAAAAATCACCTTTAAGCCAACTTCTGATTACTTTGGGTAGCGATATTGCAATATCCAAAGCTGCTATCGGACCACCATTGGACGCCTTGTGCGCTGCCTGGGCGTGCAACAGCACAGCCAAGGCAGCTATTTGGACAAGCTCTGCTTCTTTCTCAGGCTGACACTGCACTGTTAGCCCGGCAATAATTCCGGCCAGCACATCACCACTTCCTGCTGTAGCCAAAACAGTTGGAAGTTTTTCGATCTTGATAATCTGTTTTGTGGCGTAGCTTGCAATAAAAGTTGTGTTTCCCTTTAACAGAATATTGGATTCAATTAAACTGGCAGCAAGTTGGAGATAGTGGAACGGGTCTTGATTAATGTCAGACGTCGAAACGCTCTGATTTCTATCGGTAAGCCACTTGGATAACTCACCACTATGAGGCGTAAGAATTTGCAGGTGACGAGATTTTTGGGCTAGCTGCATTGCGTCTGCATCAAGAATAACTGGCACTTCTGATACCATCGCATCGTCGATTTTCGATTTGAGTTCTTTACTGCTGCTGCTCCAAGACAAGCCGGACCCAATTAGATAAGCATCTACTTCACCCGATTCAAATACTGCCTCAGGTCGATTTGCAACAATTTCCTTGATTAAAACAGAATCGCCCAGATATCTAACCATTCCGGCACCAGATCGGATTGCCCCTTCGATATTTAATACTGCAGCACCAGGAAAGTTTGCTGAGCCACTGATAACTCCCAAGACGCCACGCATGTATTTATGATCATCTGGTTTTGGCAGTGATAAGTAATGTGCCAACTGCGCGGGGATTACTTCTTGGACGCTCCAATCCATGACCTAACTCTATTCAGCGTTACAACTCCACGTATCCCAAGTCCTATTGCCCAATCATTGAGCGGAACATTTTGTGGTCAGAAGCAGAGAACGGTGGAAGAAGACATAAAGGGTGGGGTTCCTCGATGTGCTCGGATGCTATCTTGGCGCACTGACCACAAATAAAGGTGACTCGTGACTTCTCAAGGCCCCTGGCTTGCTTTTCGGGCACTAACTGCCGACCGCTCGGTTGTTTCAACCAGAGTAAGTAAAGAAACGCGTAATCGCATTTTTGCATTTGCCAAGCCATTCCGAAGACAAATTCTCTTCTTTCTTGGCGTAGTCACTGTTGAGGCTTCATTGGTTGTTTCGCAGCCACTGCTGTTTAA
>WLEH01000079.1 GCA_009704345.1 Actinomycetota bacterium
CCGATGGTGGCTATGGGTTTGATCCAGAGCGACTTTGGGTCACAGTTTTTCATGATGATGATGAGTCAGCAGATATCTGGCACAACCAAATTGGTGTCCCGAAAGAACGAATTCAACGTCGTGGCATGGCAGATAATTTCTGGTCCATGGGTGTACCTGGACCATGTGGGCCTTGCTCTGAAATTTATTTCGATCGAGGCGAGGCATACGGAAAACCAGGTGGCCCAATTGCAGATGAATCAAGGTATTTAGAAGTTTGGAATCTAGTCTTCATGCAGTTTGAACGTGGGGCTGGCGGTAGCAAAGACGATTTCCCAATTGAAGGGGAGTTACCGGCAAAAAATATTGATACCGGCATGGGGCTAGAGCGAATGGCTGCCATCTTGCAAGGTGTCGAGAATATTTATGAGATCGACACTACCAAATTAATTTTGGACAAAGCGGCACAGCTTTCTGCTACGACATATGGTGCAGCTGAAGCAGATGATGTGCGGTTGCGAGTTGTGGCTGACCATGCGCGCACTTGCGCGTTTTTATTGAATGATGGCGTCATTCCGGGTAATGAAGGTCGTGGCTATGTGTTAAGGCGAATGATGCGCCGAGTGATCAGATCGATGCGATTGCTGGGGCTGGAAGAGCCTTGCATAGCAGAGCTGATTAACGTAAGCATTAATTCGATGAAAGATCAATATCCTGAACTGGAAATCAATCGAGAACGAATTGTTGCGGCTGCAATTGGTGAAGAGACGGCTTTCCGGCAAACCTTAAAAACTGGCAGTGCAAGATTTGAGACGGCAGTGGCGGAACTGGATAGTGCGAAAATTTCAATCATTCCTGCTGAGCGAGTATTTGAAATGCACGACACTTTCGGCTTTCCGTTTGATTTAACACTTGAAATGGCAGCTGAACGTGGCTTAACAGTAGACGCTGATGGCTTTAAGAAATTGATGAGCGAACAGCGAGAGCGTGCTAAGGCAGATGCTAAGAGTAGAAAAGCGAAATTGGCTGATTTATCGGTTTACAAATCAGCAGCAGAAGCAGTTGGAACTACTAGGTTTATTGGGTATCACGCTAACAGCGCCGAAGCGAAACTCGGAGCGTTAATTGTTGGCGGTGGGATGGCAAAGTCCGCAAAGCAAGGCGAAACGGTGGAAGTTGTGCTCACCAGCACCCCGTTTTTTGCCGAAGGCGGCGGGCAGCTTGGCGATTCAGGGCGGATAGTTTCCAGCAATGGTGCAATTGTTGAAATTGACGATGTCCAACAACCCATTGCTGGTTTATTTGTTCACTCTGGCACGGTAATCGATGGTGAAGTGATAACTGGGGAAGAGGTGCTAGCTGAAATTGATTCGGCTCGGCGAATTGCGATTTCACGTGCCCACACCGCAACACATATGATCCATAAGGCATTCAGGGAGATGTTGGGTGAGAGTGCAACTCAGATGGGTAGCGAAAATGCACCAGGTAGGTTGCGATTTGATTTTCCATCACCGCAAGCAGTTCCAAAAACTATGTTAGTTGATGTTGAGCAACGAGTAAACCAGTTACTCATTGAGAATTTACCAGTAACTGAAGCGTTCATGAGTCAAGCCGATGCGATGCAAATTGGGGCTATGGCTCTTTTTGGCGAAAAGTATGGGGACGAAGTGCGAGTCATCTCGATTGGTGATTGGGCCAAAGAACTTTGTGGTGGCACCCATACTGATTTCTCTGGACAGTTAGGTGTTGTCACGTTCTTGTCGGAGTCATCAATTGGGGCAGGTATTAGGCGCGTAGAAGCTTTAGTGGGCGCAGATGCACATAGTTTCTTGGCCAAAGAGCATTTGATCTTGAATCAAATTACTGAGTTACTTAAAGTGAAAACCGAAGATTTGCCAGGTCGAATAGATAGTCTTTTAAACAAACTTAAAGATGCCGAGCGCGCAGTGGAACAACAGCGTCGAGCTGACTTGTTATCAAATGCAGCCAATATTGTTGGTGCGCCAGTTGCTATTGGCGACCTCATGCTATTTGGTTTTTCAGCGGATTTAGATTTAGATTCACTTCGGGAATTAGTAGCTCGAACTAAGGGTGATAACGCCAAATCAATAGTTGTTGGACTTACGGTTTCAGATCCAGCCGCAATAATTGTTGGAATTGGCGTGGGTGCTATCGGAAATGGAATTGATGCGAAATCAGTTTTGGCTGAATTGATTAAACGATTTGGCGGCAAGGGTGGCGGAAAGCCAGAGATGACTCAAGGTTCACTCGGTGCTGGGGCTGCAGCAACCAAGGTTTTATTGGATTTACCAAACCTAATTGCTGCGCTGAAGTAGTTCCGATGACTGCGATTGCAATTGATTACGGCGCAGTGCGAATCGGGGTAGCACGCGAAATTGCCGGAACTGGAATGGTTGCACCGTTAGCCACCGTACCGCCAGCTGAGTTTGAATCCAAATTGAATGAGTGGATTGCTGAATATGGGATAACTGAAGTTTATGTCGGATTACCAAAGTCCTTATCCGGTGCAGCAGGAAAGCAAGCTACTGTGGTGTCTGTTTGGGCTAGCGAGCTTGCAAAAAAGTATTCATCACTTAATTGGTATTGGGTTGACGAACGTCTGACTTCAGTTATTGCTGGACGAGAGTTATCTGGAATGGGTAAATCAACAAAGGAGCAGCGGAAAATAGTTGACGCCTATGCCGCTATGCTGATTTTGGAGCAAGCTATCTTGCAGAGGGATAACGAAGGGGTGGCAAGTGCTGAAATCATTGAGTAGGCGAAGTTTGATTTTCTTGGCAGCCGCTATCGCCGGAGTGATCTTTATTGGATTTGAAGTTTATCCTTCAGGACCAAAAGAATCGTGGTCAGGATCCGGTTCTGGTGAAGTTGCGATTGAAATTCCAGCTGGCGTTAATCTCACTGAAGTGGGACGGATACTGGCTGAAGCTGGCGTAGTTGAAACCGCCTCCTTTTTTGCTATTGCAACTTACGATCGCGAAGAGGCGAAGTTAATTCAACCTGGTCGATATCAAATGGCGCTCAGAATGGGAAGTGATGAGGCAATTGATAGATTGCTTGATCCAAATAGTCGATTGCAACTAACCGTGTTACTGCAAGAAGGCCTGCGACTTTCGCAAGCAATTACGGCTATTGCCAACCAGTTAGATCGAGCTGCCGAAGAGGTGCAAGACGCAATAAAACGACTTGAAGCGGGAAAATTAGCTGTGAAGCTACCTGATTACGCAAATGATTCGGCTGAGGGCTTTCTCTACCCAGCTACCTATCAATTCTCTGATAATGTCAGTATTTCCGAGGTGCTTGAAGCTATGGTAAGGCGTTACTACCAAATGGAAGAAAAAGTTGAACTAACACAATCTGCCGATGAATTGGGATTTACACCTCGTGAGGTGTTGACGATGGCATCCTTGGTTGAAGCAGAAGCATTTCCAATAGATTTTGGCAAAGTAGCTCGCACTATTAGAAATCGGCTGGATGCAAATATGCCACTGCAATTTGATGCCACTGTAAATTACGCCTTAGGAACTAATAAGTTATTGTTCACAAAAGAAGAGTTTTCATTTGATTCGCCTTACAACACTTATCGATATCAAGGGTTACCGCCTGGCCCAATTGGGGCTCCGGGTGAAGCAGCAGTGGTCGCAGTGCTTTCGGCACCAAAAGGAGATTGGTTGTATTTTGTCAGCACAAATCCAGATCAAGGAATTACGAAATTCACCGGTAGTTATCGCGAGTTTCTAAAGTTTCGTGCGGAATTCCAACAATGGTATCGAGAGAATAGATGACCAAGCACCCTTACGCCGCTTCGTCTAGCGACCTAGTTAAAGCAAAATATGCATATGTAGTTGGCAATCCAGCTCAACATTCGCTATCGCCCAAACTTCACGATGCGGCATATCGTTACCTCAACCTGCCTTTCCAATATTCAATCCTTGAAGTCACAGAGCCGGAATGTATCGATGCAATCAAAAGGTTGCGATATGGTGAAGTATTTGGCTTGTCATTTACTATGCCATTTAAAGAATTGGCCTATTCGATGGCCGACGAAGTCACAACCGCAGCAAATTTAACTGAGGCAGTAAACACCTTGGTGTATCGAAACCACAATATTGTTGGTGAAAATACCGACATTGTTGGCATCAAAAATGCGATCGGTGCTAATTTTGATGCTTCGCAACCTTGGACTGTGATCGGCACTGGCGCCACTAGTCGATCTGCTATCGCTGCACTGAAAGAACTAGGCGCACCAGAGATATGGGTTGTTGGTAGGAAGGCAAAAAAACTTGCTGAATTGGAAAATAACTTCAGCGTTTCGACAGCTTTGTATGATCAAAATTATCCGGTCAGTCATGTCATCAGCACTCTTCCAGCTAGCGGGCAAGAGTTAATCATTGAAAAAGTTGAAAGCGCGCAATTTGTACTAGATGTGAATTACTGGCCATGGCCAACCAATCTCGCCTCAGCACTAAATCAAAATGCGGTGGTGATTAGCGGAATAGAGATGCTGGTTCACCAAGCAGCAGCACAAATTGAGATTATGGTTGGGCAGCAAGTTCCTGCTGAAGTATTGTTTACCGCATTAACCTAATCGGGTTATCCCGCTTACGTTGCAATTCAATAGGTGAATGTTTTGGATTTATTCTGTAGTTTTATTCGTAGTTGCCTGGCACGATATTCGCACCAAGCGAATTCCTGATGCAGTTAATGCACTTTTGGCTGCAATAGGAACAGTTCATTTGATAGTCATTGCGGGATTGCAATTGGAAATATATCTCAGATCAATCAGTTGCACGCTATTAATTTTTTCGCTGCTACTTGCAGTGGCTGCAATCTCCAACGGCGGGATAGGAGGCGGGGATATCAAGCTGGCATCGGCATTAACCATTCCAACCGCAGCATTGGGAGTAGATCAGTTGATTTTGGCATGGTTTTGGGTCTGCTTGACCACAATACCGGTTGGAATTGCGATGCTTTTCCAGAAAATCACCTGGAAATCCACAATTCCATTTGGCCCATGCCTTGCGGTGGGATATCTGTTCGCCCTGGTGTGAGAAACTTCGCCAATGTTGCGTTGGCTCACCGCAGGTGAATCTCATGGCCCAGCTCTTTCAGCAATCCTGGAAGGGCTACCCGCTGGTGTCTCAATTACCACCGCTGAGATTGGGGTAGAACTGTCCCGTCGCCGACTAGGTTACGGCCGCGGCGCACGAATGAAGTTTGAACAAGATGAGATCTCAATCTTGGGTGGAGTTCGTCATGGCAAATCTATGGGCGGCCCAATCTCACTTTTGATCAACAACACGGAATGGCCAAAATGGCAAGACGTAATGTCAGCTGACCCAGTTGATCCTGAGGTATTAGCAACTCAGGCCAGAAACGCAGCGCTGACTCGACCTAGACCTGGACATGCCGATTTGGTTGGAATGCAGAAGTATGGTTTTGATGAGGCGAGGCCGGTATTGGAGCGAGCATCAGCTCGCGAAACTGCAGCCAGGGTCGCATTAGGTGCGGTAGCAAAAAAATTCCTTAACGATATTGGAAACATTACGGTGCTATCTCATGTTGTTGAAATTGGCACAGTTGCGCTACCAGATGGCATGGTTCCCGCTGCAGATCAGTTACCGCAGATCGATGAAGATCCAGTACGTTGTATTGATCCAGACACCTCTGATCAGATGCAGGATTTAATTGCAACCGCTCATAAGTCTGGTGACACCTTGGGCGGGGTAGTAGAAGTAGTGGTTTATGGC
>WLEH01000008.1 GCA_009704345.1 Actinomycetota bacterium
CGCTCCCGTGCCTGAGCAATCACATAGGCCTGATCAGACCATCTCACAACTTGTTCTCGCAATGATTCCACTTCAGCCAGCATCTGAGCGTTCTCGCGCTCTAATTGTGCAATTTCAAGCCGTTGCTGCAACAGGGTGCGAGCAGGAACTGCCATGCTGACCACAATTACCAACAGTGTGATTCCCAAGATAACCCCACGACCAGTTGGCAGTTGTGCCAACTGACGTATGTTGGGTTTGGAATCTTTAGCCACGATTATTTGTATCTTGGAAATGCTGATTTACCCGCATATTTAGCAGCGCTGCCTAATTGGGCTTCAATCCGAAGTAATTGATTGTATTTAGCAACACGTTCACTGCGAGCTGGTGCACCAGTTTTAATCTGGCCAGATGAAGTTGCCACTGCTAAATCAGCAATTGTGACATCTTCAGTTTCGCCAGAGCGATGGCTCATCATGCACTTGTAACCGGCGTTGTGAGCCATCTCAACTGCTGCGAGCGTTTCAGTTAGGGAACCAATTTGATTTACTTTAACTAACAGTGCATTTGCCACACCATCAGTAATACCTTTTTCTAGCCTCGCTGGATTTGTTACGAACAAATCATCGCCGACAAGTTGGACCTTCTCACCAAGTCGATTGGTGATCTCTGACCAGCCATCCCAATCATCTTCGCTCATTGGATCCTCAATGCTCACCATTGGATAAGAATCAACAAGTGATGAGTAGTAATCCACCATCTCAACAGCAGAAAGCTGTTTTCCTTCAAAATCATATTTGCCATTGTCAAAAAATTCAGTTGCAGCAACATCAAGTGCTAATGCAACATCTTTACCTAACTGGTAGCCAGCTTTTTCAACTGCAGTTGCGATCAAGTCCAACGCGGAGCGATTATCTGGCAGATCAGGGGCAAAACCACCTTCATCACCTAGGCCGGTGGCATAACCTTTTGCTTTTAGCACTGACTTCAAACTGTGATAAACCTCAACACCGCAGCGCAGCGCTTCACTAAACGAAGTAGCAGCAATTGGCGCAACCATAAATTCCTGGATATCAACACCAGTATCAGCATGTGCACCACCATTCAGGATGTTCATCATCGGAACTGGCAGCAAGTTTGCGTCTGCTCCGCCAAGATAGGAATAAAGCGGTTGATTCGCAGCTGCAGCGGCAGCTTTAGCAGCAGCTAGCGATACACCCAAAATCGCATTTGCCCCTAACTTTGATTTAGTTGCGGTGCCATCTAATGCGATCATGGCATTATCAATACCGGCTTGATCCGAGATCTCAAATTTACCAATTAGCGCTGGTGCAATTTGCTGTGTCACTGCAGCCACTGCTTGCTGTACGCCTTTGCCAAGATAGCGAGCACCGCCATCACGCAACTCATGCGCTTCAAATGCACCAGTAGATGCGCCAGATGGAACTGCGGCACGAGCGGTTATTTGATTATCTAATTCCAAGTCCACTTCAACCGTTGGATTTCCGCGGGAATCAAGAATTTCTCGGGCGCTGATTCTGGCTATTTTTGGCACTGCTACTCCTTTGGCTTAATCGCGGCTAAGGGTACTGGCTTAGCGGTAAATCCTGGCTGAAGATGCGTAGGTGAGGTAATGATGGAACGCTGTGCCGGTGAGCAACCAAACTTCACCCATTAAATATTCATTTGTATATGGCGAGCCAGACCAGGTGACTGCCGATCCGGGTTTATTTGGGCCAGCCAGTATTTCTTGGCAACTACATGCCGATGCCGCAACCGGTATTGGTGGCGTTCGAGCGCTATTGATGCAGGCACTTCATCCAGAAGCAATGTCGGGCGTTGCAAAGCATTCCAGCTATAAAACTGATCCCTGGGGTCGGTTAACTAGAACAGCGGAATACATCTCAGTGATCACCTTTGGCACAACTGCAGAAGCAGAATCGGCGGCTGCGCGAGTTCGGATGGTGCATCAGAAACTTGGAGTTGATCGCCCTGATTTATTACTTTGGGTGCATCTGGGTTTTGTTGATTCACTGCTGCGTGCAGCGCAACGCTCGGGCCTTGCTACTGCACCAGATGCCGCTGATCGTTATGTCAAAGAGCAGGTTATTGCAGCTGAATTGTTAGGTGCACCAGATGCACCAACAAGTGAAGCAGAATTAGTTGCGGCGATTGAAGAATTTAAGCCGAGGTTGGCAGCGACCCAAGAAGCAAAAGATGCTGCCAGGTTTATTGCCTTTCCACCAATGCCGCTGGTTGCAAGGTTTTTAACACCAGCTGCACCAGCATGGGCTTCTGTTGCAGCAACGGCATTTGCCCTATTGCCCAATTGGGGTCGGCAGATGTATGGCGGTGGGATTTTTGGTCCAGTTTTAGCACTGCCAATTATGGATGATCAAGGCACATTTGCAATTAAAGCCTGGCGAAACGCAATTACATTTTTACCACCACAGTTACTTGCTAGCCCACACGTTGCAGCTGCGAAAACTAGGTTAAGTCTTTAGCTTCAACTGCAGTTACTTTTACTTCATATTCTCTAATTGCGGCACGCAGTGCTGCTTCTGGATCTATTTTTTGTGCTCGAGCAATACGCACTACCTCAAACAGCAATTCACCAATTCGCTCAGCACTATCCAATGAATCGGTAAAGTCAGTTGGTAGTGCCGTAGTTCCTGGTATCTCTAAATGTTTAGTGCGCTTTAACATTTTTGTTGCCAACATCAACGCTGGAAGTGTTCTAGGAATTCCATCGAGCAATGATGCTCGATTTTTCTCTATTTTCTTTTTCTCATGCCAAATTGCTTCCACATCTTGTGCGGTTTGGGCTGTTTCGTCGCCAAATACGTGAGGGTGACGAGATATCAATTTATTGGCAGTTAACTCTGCAATTTCAGCTAAATCAAAAGGATCAGTTTCATGCTCTTGCGCTATTCGAGCATGAAAAACCACTTGCAGCAGCACATCACCGAGTTCTTCGCGGATATCATCACGATTTCCCGAGGCAATGGCATCAATTAATTCATGTGATTCTTCTAGTAAATATTCCAGCAAAGAATGATGTGTTTGCTCCGCATCCCATGGGCAACCGCCAGGTGATCGAAGTTGATTCATGACCGCCACCAACTTGGCAACGCCGGTTAACCCAGTTAGTGAGTTGGCCATAACGAATTACTCCCCTGGATTTGATACCAATGGATTGCTTGGCGGCGTAATAGCAGCCTGTGTTTTATCCCAGGTGCCATAACGAGGTGAAATCTTGATATCGGCAGAATCAACATATGAAAACAGGAATGATTCAAATGCACTGGTTCGATCAGTATCGGTGCCGTTTGGCTCCAACTTTTCACCAATTTTCGATGCATACAATGAAATTTCAAATACGGAATTAATCAAAGATGGTGCAATAGCTTGCTGCAAACCAGCTTGAATTAATTCAGCTTCCGAGCCAAATTCATTCTGTATCCGCGAGCGCTCAGCAACAATTTCAGTTTCAGATACTGTCACTTCGGCTTCAGACCCTAATTTACGAACTAATTCAGTTATCACTAATCGATTTAAAACCTGAGCTGTTAACTCAGCATCTGAAATGCCAAGATCAGCAGCAGTAACTTCATTTGAGAGTTCCATAAGTGCATCTGCCAGGGCTGCTTCGGAGATAGAAGTTCCAGCTACATTAGCTGCGCTGCCAGCATCAGTTGCACCACAACCAGTTAGCAGTGCAGCAACTAAGCCAACAATCAAAAAGTTACGAAACTTCATTTATTCTCCTTGTAGTGATCGGTGATTCGATCGCAGACTCAATTACTTGTCGCACCCAACCAATTAATTCGCTCTGCCCAGCAGGCAGTGGAATTAAAATACTCCTGGTTGCCGGTTTAATAATCGAACCTGGGTAGAGTCTAGTTAGTCGAACACGCATGGAGTCTGCCAAGGTGACTGGTGCGAACCTCATGCTTTTGCCTTGCAGCACTATCTCAGTTAACCCAACACTTCTGGCATATTGCCGCAGCTCAGCTACCGCAAACAGTGCCAAGACCGGTTTGGGCAGCTGTCCATAGCGATCTATCAACTCAGAGTTGACATCAGCTAACTGTGTTTCATCTATTGCTTGGCTAATTCTTCGATAGGCTTCCAGTCGTAGTCGCTCTTCACTAATCCAGTCATGCGGAATGTGTGCGTTAATTGGAATTTCCAGCCGCATCTCTGGTGTGGTGTCTACAGTCAAGCCTCGATATTCATTTAGCGCCTCACCTACCATGCGCACATACAAATCAAATCCAACCTCAGCAATGTGCCCGCTTTGTTCCCCACCAAGCAGATTACCTGCGCCACGAATTTCAAGATCTTTCAGTGCAACTGCCATTCCCGCTCCCAGCGAATTTTGCTGAGCAATAGTTACCAGGCGTTCATGTGCAACATCGGATAACGCTCGATCGGCACTGTGAAAGAAATAGGCATAACCGCGTTCACGACTTCGACCAACTCGACCCCGAAGCTGATGCAGCTGCGACAAACCAAACATCTCTGCGCGATCTACTATCAAAGTGTTAGCATTTGGAATATCTAACCCAGACTCCACAATCGTGGTGCAAACCAAAACGTCAATCTCTTGTTGCCAGAATTTAATTACTGCCTGTTCTAATGCGGCTTCACTCATCTGGCCATGAGCCACTGCAACTTTTGCCTGTGGCACTAAGTCTTGAATTTGTTGGGCAATTCGGTCAATGCTCTCAACCCGATTGTGAACAAAGAAAACTTGGCCATCTCTAATTAACTCCCGTTTGATAGCCGCCGCAATTTGACCTACGTCATAGGTGCCAACAAAAGTAAGAACAGGTAACCGCTCTTCTGGGGGAGTTTGCATAACTGACATATCTCTAATGCCAGTAATTGACATTTCCAAGGTGCGCGGAATCGGTGTTGCCGACATCGCCAAAACATCTACATGAGCTCGGAGTGCCTTTAAATGCTCTTTATGCTCCACACCAAAGCGCTGTTCTTCATCAATTACTACCAAGCCAAGATCCTTGAAAACGACCTCGGCACCAAGTAAGCGGTGAGTACCAATCACAACATCTACTTTCCCATTAGCTAACTCAGTAATTACCTGTTTTGCTTCTTTATCGCTTTGGAATCGAGATAGTGCTGCTACTTTAATCGGGAAAGGTGCAAATCGCTGTGAAAAAGTTTGGAAATGCTGTTGTACCAACAATGTGGTTGGTGCCAATACTGCAACTTGCTTACCATCTTGGGTAGCTTTAAAAGCAGCACGTAACGCAATTTCAGTTTTTCCAAAACCTACATCGCCACAAACCACGCGATCCATCGGGATGGCACGCTCCATATCAGCTTTTACTTCTTCAATAGTTGCCAGTTGATCTGGAGTTTCTTGATAAGGAAACGCATCTTCCAATTCACGCTGCCATTGCGTATCTGGTGAGAATTGAAAGCCTGGCGCAGCTTGGCGAGCGGCGTAGAGCCGAATCAACTCGCCGGCAATCTCTTTAACTGCTTTTCGAGCGCGGCTTTTAGCTTTGCTCCAATCTGCGCCTCCCATTTTGCTCAGCGTCGGAGTTTCGCCACCAACATATTTACTTACTTGATCAAGTTGATCAGTTGGAACAAACAGTCGATCGCCTGGATGACCCCGTTTGGTTGCCGCGTATTCCACTACTAAATATTCTCGGGTTGCGCCTGCCACATTTCGTTCAATTAACTCAACAAATTGTCCAATGCCATGTTGTTCATGCACGATAAAGTCACCGGGAACTAAAGACAACGGATCTATTTGACGTTTACGCCTAGTTGGTAACTTAACTTGGTCGCGAGTTACGCTTTGCTGACCAGTTATCTCTGAATCTGTTATAACCACCAACTGCTCGGTGATAAATCCAGCAGTTAAAAAACCGCTCACCACGCTGGTTTTACCAACTGTGATGATTGGCGAAATTTCTAATTTATGTTCGCTTAGTGCTTCAGCGTAACGCTGTGCCGATCCAGCACCGGCAGCAACTACAACTGATGCTACCCCGGAATGATTAAGTTCAGTTAGTTCTGCTACAAGTTTTGGTAGATCAGATTTATAACCAGTTACAAATTTGGCCGGAATCTCTAAGACTCGAGCTTCGGTCAATTCAGCATCAACTGTTAAGGCTGAAACTGAGCTCCAGCTGATGTCCCGTTGCTGTGCAGCAGCATGGATCTCTCCCAGCGAGCGAAATGATGAGGCATCTAAATTCAGTGGACTATCACCACCAGTTGCCGCAACTGACCAGGCTGCCTTCAAGAATTCTTTTGATGTCTCAATTAAATCTTCTGCTCGGGATCTAATTCGCTCCGGCTCTAAAAGCAACACAGCAGCCTCGCCAGGCAGCACCTCAATTAACGTGATTAGATCGCCAACTAATAGCGGAGCAAGTGATTCCACCCCATCAATTAATTGGCCAGCCGCAACCGCCGCGAGAGTTTCTTGAAACAATGGATTTACGGCAGCAATTTCAGCAGCCTTTGCTCTCACTTCATCAGTAAGCAATATCTCTCGGCACGCAGGTGCGATTAACTTGTCTATTTCGCCCGCAATACTGCGTTGATCTGCGACATTAAACTTACGAAGTTGCTCGATAGTCTCATCCCAAAATTCCAATCGAATTGGGTGATCATCAAGCGGAGAAAACACATCTACAATGCCGCCACGAACCGCAAGCTGACCGCGACGTTCAACTAAATCTACCCGCTCATACCCCAACTGCACCAAACTTCTAACTAAGTTATCAATTGAAATTTCATCACCAGGCACTACCTCAAGTGGCGGATGTTGACCCAAGTTTGCCGCGAATGGTTGAAGCAATGATCGAAGAGGAGTACAGATTACATTTATCTCAACATTATTCTTTAGTTCATGAATAATCGCTAGTCGCTTTCCAACTACTTCTCGACTAGGACTTAGTTTTTCATGCGGCAACGTTTCCCAAGCTGGAAAAACACGCACTGTTAGGTCGGGATTGAGTGCTGCAACTGCTGCGGCTAAATCTTCACTCTCGCGACTAGTAGCTGTTACTGCCACAACTGTGATTGACTTCGATGTACTTGTTGCAACAATAAATGGGTGAAGTGATTTAATTGCAGTTATTACTTGATTATTAACTAATCCGGTTGACTTGAGTTTTGCTAAGCCAGGGAGTTTTTGACTTAACTCAAGCAACCCAGTTAATGACACGTGTCCTCACAGCTCAATTTGCTCAAATATCTCAGCCATCTTTGGGGTGGCGAGATAGACTGCTGCTAACTTGACATCAGACTTGTTGTACTTAAGTGCCTTACCATCAAAATGCTTAACAACTATGCCTGCAGCTTTAGCAATCGCAAATGGTGCTGCAGCATCCCATTCATTTAGCCCACCATCATGGACATAAAGCTGAGCATCACCGGTTAAAAGTGCTGCCGTCTTAGCCCCAGCTGAACCAACTTCTAGTAATTCAAGTGATGCTGCAAGGCCTTGCTGAGCTAACAACTTGCTCACTTGAGACTGAATCTGTGCTAATTGTTTTGGTGGCCTAGTCCGGCTAACCACAATCTTTGGTGGATTTGTTGGCCAAGCCGGTATAGCTGGTGGCTGATCGGTAGTAAACAATTGATTTGTGGCTGGCAGAAAAATGGCAGCATCAATTATATCGTCAGCGGCACGCTGCCATAGCGCAACGTGAACTGCCCAATCCCATCGACCTTCACCATATTCCCAAGTGCCATCGAGGGGATCAATGATCCAAACTCGATCTGCGGTTAACCGGCGAGCATCATCAACTGCTTCCTCACTCAGGATTAAATCAGTTGGTCGATGCTCTGCTAGTAACTTCGCAATCAACGTTTGTGCTTGTGCATCACCGGCCTCGCGCAGTTGATCTAAATCACCAACAAAGTCATCGCGTAGTTTGAGTAGCAACTCGCCTGCTTTTGTTGCAATTTCAGCTGCCAACTTCGCGTCAGTCATACTCAACTTATTCTTCTCCTCGATGAAATTCATTCTGCGTTGCAGCTAAGCCATCACTAATTAGCATTTCAATTAGCTTTTCGGTGCGATCAAACATGATTGATAGCTCGGCTTTCTCACTGCTGCCAAAGTTTCGCAGCACATAGTCAGCTGGGTCTTGTGGAGCTGGGGGTCGCCCTATTCCCATTCGAACACGATAAAAGTCACCAGTTCCGATCGAACCACGAATACTTTTCAAACCATTATGCCCGTTATCGCCGCCGCCAAACTTAACTCTTAACGCAAATGCTGGAATATCTAACTCGTCATGCAGCACAACTACTTGATCTGCCGATAAGTCGTAATACTTAACCAAGCCTGAAACAGGACCGCCTGACTCATTCATATATGACTGTGGGTTAGCCAAAATCACTTTATGTCCAGCAATGCGTGTTTCAACGACATTCGCATTCACGCGTTTATGCTTACTAAGCTTCTCGTTATTTGAATTAGCAATCTCAATAACCGCGCTAGCGCCAATGTTGTGCCGAGTATTGGCGTATGTTGCGCCAGGATTACCTAACCCAACAACCAGCCAAGCTTTGTTGTCGGTCACGTTATTTAAGAACGTGCTGCAACTTCAGCAGGAGTAAGCAGCACTAGGTCAACGTGCTTGATCGAATTACGAATGTAATCTTTCTGCACATCGCGAGCACCACAAGCTACGCTCTTGCCTGCTATATCTAATTCAATAATGTTGCTACGGTCGCGAAGTGCTAATCCCAAATCGTGTGCATCAACTGCGTAATGGGCTGCTTCGCCGCCTTGACCGTAAACCACAACTGGCACCTGGCCGTTGCTGCGAAGACGTCGTGATGCGCCTTTGCCAAATTCATTGCGTGGGGTTGCGACTAATTTAATGACTGCCATGGTTGCTCCTTGTGGTCGAATACTGGCTTCAGCAGGCAACAGATTCGCCACGTCGATGACGGCTATTAAGCCCTCGCCGAAGCAGGCGCAACCATAGCGAAACCACTTAACGGTCTGCTAACTGGGTTAGTGATTCTTAAACAGCATTGGCTGATCTTCAACCAACCTGGTAACTGAGCCTTCAGAGAACACCTCGCGAACTGCCTCAGCCAGCAGCGGTGCAATAGAAAGCACGGTTAGCTTGTTAAAACGCTTCTCGGGGATGATCGGCAATGTGTCAGTGACAATTACCTCATCAATTGGCGCTTTACTTAATCGTTCAGCTGCTGGTGGACTCAAGATGCCATGCGTTGCTGCCACCAGCACGCTAGCGGCACCGTTCTCCATTAACGTTTCAGCTGCAGTTGCGATAGTGCCACCGGTATCAATCATGTCATCCACTACGACGCAGATTCGATCTTTAACATCACCTACAACCTCAAACATCTTTACCTGATTTGGCACGTTTGGATCGCGTCGTTTATGAATAATCGCCAGCGGGCTTCCCAGCACATCAGTCCAGCGCTCAGCCACTCGGACTCGACCAGCATCAGGTGAAACAACCGTGATCTGCTTCGGATCTGCTTTTGAACGAACATGGGATGCTAATAAATTAAGTGCAAATAAATGGTCAACTGGACCATCAAAGAAGCCTTGAATCTGTGAGGTATGCAGATCAACGGTAATGATGCGGTCTGCACCTGCTGTTTGATAAAGATCCGCCATCAGTTTTGCAGTGATTGGCTCGCGGCCACGATGTTTCTTGTCTTGCCGGGCATAACCATAAAACGGCATGATCACGCTAATTCGCTTGGCTGAAGCGCGACGAAGTGCATCGATCATGATGAGGTGTTCCATGATCCATTTATTAATTGGCTCAGTGTGTGCTTGCATGACAAAAGCATCTGCACCACGAACTGATTCTTCGAATCGAACGAAGATTTCACCGTTGGCAAAGTCATAAGCTGTAGTTGGGACTAAATCCACGCCCAATTCATTGGCTACCCGTTGAGCTAACTCTGGGTGTGATCTACCAGCAAACAACATTAATTTCTTATTGTTGTTATGCGTTAGCGTCATGCTTCCTCCGAATTGGTTGATGGTGGGAAGATATCTGATTGCGGATGGGTTTCAGCGGCAGCGGCACTCTTGCTACCAGCTCGTTTTTGCAGCACCCAGCCCAAAATGTTTCGTTGTCGGCCACGAGCCACTGCCATCGCACCTGGCGGTACGTTTTCAGTAATCACTGATCCTGCTGCTGTATAGGCGCCATCACCGATCTCAACTGGGGCTACCAACATGTTGTCCGAACCAATTCGAACATGGTTACCGACAACAGTTTTATGTTTGTTTACACCGTCATAGTTCACAAACACAGTTGCTGCACCAATATTTGTTTCTTCACCAATTTCAGCATCACCCACATAGCTTAAATGTGGCACTTTGCTGCCTTTACCAATTCGACTTTTCTTAACTTCAACAAATGCGCCAACTTTGGCATTTTCGGCCAACTGCGCATCAGGTCTGAGATAACTAAACGGCCCAACTGACGCCCCTGCTGCTATTTGTGCCCCGATACAACGACTAGAAATTACTGTTGCACTGGGTCCAACAGTGCAATCGTGCAAGACAGTATCTGGTCCAATGGTTGCGCCAGCAGCAATTGTGGTACTGCCTTCAAGATAGACATTTGGATATAGCAAGACATCTGGTGCTAATGTCACGGTTGCATCAATCCAAGTTGAGCTCGGATCAATCATGGTGACGCCCTGTTGCAACCAATACTGTGCAATACGATCGGAGAGCAACCCATTTGCTTGAGCTAATTGCTCTTTATCATTAACGCCCATAACATCATCTGCATCAGCAAGTGCAGCGAGCACTTTTCCGCCGCCATCAGCTATTGCCTCAATTACATCAGTTAAATATTTTTCCGCAGCAGCATTATTGGTTGATAGATTGGCTAAATGATTAACTAAATGCTCGTGCTTTATGGCATAGATGCCAGAGTTAATTTCCAATATCTCCCGCTGCCCATCGATTGCATCTTTTTCTTCCACAATTGCTGTCACAAACTCGCCAGAGCGAATAATTCGACCATAGCCGGTTGGATCAGCAAAGATGGAAGTAATTACGACCGCATCATGGCTTAACTTAGCCAGTGGTTGCAAGGTTTCTGGTCGAATTAACGGAATATCGCCAGCAAGCACGACCACCGTGTCCGCTGGCGCAAGTGTTACCCCAGCGGTTGCCAGGGCAGCAAGGCCAACCGAAGTAGCATCACCTGTGCCATTCTGATTTTCTTGCACTGCAGTAATAACAGTTGGGTGCTGCTTAAGTAAATAATCCAGCACTGCTTCGCGTTGATGACCCACAACTACCACAGTGTGATCTGCGTTCAATGAGTTTGCCGCAGTCAAAACGTGATTGAGAATTGGTTGACCGGCAATTGGGTGCAAAACTTTTGCCAGATTAGATTTCATTCGAGTGCCAGCTCCGGCTGCCAACACCACTACAACTGTTGCCACTAAGCCCCAATCGCTCTGGATCGCTTGAGTTAACTCTAGTGCGCTCCGGGAGAAGGACTCGAACCTTCACAGCAGGATCCAAAGACCTGAGTGCTGCCATTACACTATCCCGGAATTGGTTATCGGTCGGTTGACCAAACCCAAGGGGTAAGGGTATCTAACCGCCCCGATGGACCTGAGCCCCGTCATTGCACTACCTTCGGAGATCATGGCAAATATTGAGTCTGACCTAACGGGCATTGGAAAAAACGGGGCGAAATCCCGAATGACTGGTGTGCAGCGACGGGAACAGTTAATTGGGATCGCCCGAAAGTTATTTGCTGAAAAGGGCTATGAATCTGTCACGGTCGAAGAAATCGCCCACAGCGCCGGTGTCTCAAAGCCAGTTATCTACGAGCACTTTGGTGGCAAAGATGGGGTGTATGCCGTAATTGTGGATCGTGAAATGAATCGACTAATCAGTTTAGTTTCCGAAGCTTTTGATGGTGGCGGTGCTCGCAAAGTAGTACAGCGAGCCGCTGAGGCATTTTTTCAATACATCGAAGAATCTGAGGATGGCTTTCGCATTTTGGTGCGAGATGCACCCAGCGCTACCGATGAATCACGTTATGCCGGGTTAATTAGAGATTTCGCTGGTCAAGCTGAATCATTGTTAGCAATCGAGCTAACCAAAAATGGCTTTGATAAAGGCACCGCGCCGTTGTATGCGCATGCACTAGTTGGACTAGTTTCGCTTACCGGCCAATGGTGGCTGGATGCGCCGAAGCGACCCAATCGAGAAATTGTGGTTGCACACTTAGTTAACTTGTCTTGGAACGGACTTAAGCATTTAGAGCCGCAACCTAAATATTGATCATGGATGAAGTCGATCATATTGTGGCAGCTTGGCAGCGGGAACGACCCGACTTAGATTTAACTGCATTGCAAGTACTCTCTCGCGTTTCCAGATTGGCTCATCATTTGGATGTGGGGCGGAAAACTGCTTTTGCTAAATCAAATTTGGAGTCATGGGAGTTTGATGTGTTGGCATCGCTGCGGCGGGCTGGTAAGCCATACGCACTGCTACCTAGAGAATTAATCAAAGAAAATTTAGTTACCTCTGGCACCATGACAAATAGAATAGACAGATTGGAAAAACGTGGCTTAGTTTCACGTAGACCCGACCCTGCAGATGGCCGAAGCATTATCGTTTCGTTAACTCAAGCGGGAAAAGAATTAGTCGATGAGGCTTTTGCAGAACTGCTTAATCTTGAAGCTGAGTTATTGGCGGACTTATCTGGAACTGAACAATCTCAACTAGCTAACTTACTCAAGGAATTAACCAAGCAATTCAACAATTAGTTTCGATCTTTCGATACTAACTCGGCACCTGGAGCTGGAGCTTTCGCCACTAATACCCGATTAGCTAAATTCGTTGCTGTAATTCTTGCTGCAACATCAAGGGCATGTTCATAATCTTTAGCTAACGCAATACAGGTAGGTCCAGATCCGGCAACAATTGAAGCTAGCGCCCCATCATCTGTTGCAGCATCAAGTAATCGTTGAAGTTTAGGTGCTATTGCTAATGCTGCTGGCTGTAGATCATTACTTAAGTGTTTTGCTAAATCAGTTGGTGACGCTGCTAATAGTGCTTGCAATAATTCTGGTTTTGGCTGCAGCTGGAGCGGCGCCCGCACCGATCCTTCGTCACGAAGTTGATCGAGTTTTTGATACACCCGGGGCGTTGATAAACCGTTTGTTGAACTCATGATCACCCAGCAATAATCCCCGCGTGACATAACTGGAACTACTACTTCACCACGAGAGGTACCCAGTGCAGTTCCACCGATAAGTGAAAATCCAATATCTGACCCAAGTTGCGCTGCCAGGATCTGTAAATCACCGCCATAACCATAAAGTTCAGCAGCTGCTACAAAAGCCGCGGCAGCATCTGCCGACCCGCCCGCTAATCCAGCTGCAACTGGAATAGCTTTTTTAATATCAATTGATAAGTCACAGCTGACGCCGACTTGTTCAGCTACTAATTTCACAGCACGTACTGCCAGATTAGTTTCATCACCTGGCACACCATCTGTGAATTCACCATTGACACTGCATTGCACACCCATGCCCTCGGCCCGTTCAGTAATACTTACCTGATCGCGCAGATCGAGAGCTTGATAAACCGTGACTAAATCATGGTATCCATCTGTGCGAAGCGCACCTACGCTCAACTGTAAATTGATTTTTGCTGGAGCCGAAGCGGTTATCTTCACAACTGAACCTTAATTTAGCGCTTCGGCGAGTCTCACATACTGGTCGATATTTAGCATCTCGCCGCGCAAAGTTGGGTCAATCCCAGCTGCAATCAATGCCTTTTCCGCTGCAGCCGAACCGCCAGCTATTGCGCCCAGCGCGCTACGTAACATTTTGCGGCGCTGATTGAATGCCGCATCAATAACTCTAAAAATTTGCGCTTGACTTACACTGGTTTGAATCGGAGTTACTCGCTGGCCAAAAACTAATCCAGAATCAACGTTAGGAACTGGAATAAAAACCGGCCGAGGAATATTTGCTCCTCGACTCACTTTCATAAACCACTGCAGTTTGACGCTAGGTGCACCATATGCGGCATCACCAGGGGCTGCAGCAAGTCGATCAGCAACTTCCGCTTGCACCATCACCAACATCTTGGTGATGGTAGGAAATTTACTCAATAAAGTGA
>WLEH01000080.1 GCA_009704345.1 Actinomycetota bacterium
ATGAGCTGGAGATGTCAGGGAGTTATACCAGGAGTCGAGATGAATATCTGAAGGGAGATACACGAAAACGTGTGCGATCTGATGCGGAGAACTTTGATTTTCTGGAGGATATTGAGGGAGGACGCCGGGGGATACGGAAGACTCGTCGGGATTCTCGGAAGACACGCCGGGATTCTCGGAAGACACGCCGGGATTCTCGGAAGACACGCCGGGAGCGACAAGCGACTCGCCGACGAACTAGGAAAATGTAATTTTGCCATGTATTTATAAATGGATGGCACAGTCAGGGTATTTCTCTTTAGAAACGCCTATTCCTGCGGGAACTATAAGAAAGAAGTGGGTGGTGTATCACGTCTAATTAAAACCCTGCGGCATGATCCCGCTCTTACCATGTATGGCGTCCTCCAGACTTTGTTACAGAATACCGACGATGTTCCCCTGGACCCCGCCATTATAGACGGTAGGACCGTATACCCCATCTATGTTTCCTGTCTAATGCGCTCATGGCAGACAGCGATTCTGCTCTTTGGTCACCGAGTTCCAGCCGGTGAATCCCACAATCTCCTTCTTAAAATTACGCCATTTATAAAGGAGAGTGGAGCGGGTATGGATAATTCCCCGTCAAGTTTCGAGGAACAACTGGATGACATCACCAATTTTATAGCGGTACTGCGTGGACTCTCGCAGATAATTAGAAGAGAAAAACCGAAAGGTACGTGGTCTAGACATGAATTCGGCGCAGATTATTTCAGTAATATAGAGAAGATAGAGCGACGTGTGAACAGTATTTTGTCTCTCACCAGTATTGCCGTGGAGATAGATGGCGATGTGACCGAAATTAAGATGGACGCAGACCCAATACGCGTTTCCTCTAGATATATCCGGAATATTACACGGACTATAAACCGGATTAATAATGAAGGTATCGTCGATCGACGCACTCGTCCCAGAGAAATGACCGGCGGAACTAAATATACCGGCGATTACCTCTCTAGCAATATCTTCAGCGCCCTCGATAGATTACTGGTTCTTAACCCCGACAGCAAGAAGAATGTGATCATGGTGGTCCACAAGAATATGATGCGATCATTCTTCGAATCATGTTCTGAAAAAAATAAATGTACAGTGAATATTCCTGGGGGGTATACCACTGAAAAATTCAGGGCAAACACCGATCGATATAGCACATTCTGTCTCGATGTCAGCCTCAAATACCGAGGAATCACCATGACTCAGGTAGAACGTGAATCCGTAACTATTAATAGATTCATCGCCGGGCAACAAGTTCCCGCAGATGATATCCGGTTTTTTATCGATGAATGCGAACTCCAGTGCGGAAACTATAATTACGATAAATGCGGTGATAAATTAGAAGACCCCGATAGACGAGTGCCCACTTATCTCTATGGAGGCAAAACTCGCCGTCGTCACGATCTAAAACAGAGGAAAACACGGAAATAACCTTGCGGCGATGTGTGTATGTAAAAACATATATAATTACCGATAGATAATTAAATATGCCGGGTGCAATATTAGATCTGGTGGCTAAAGGGGAAAAGGACCTATTTTTTCTAGGCAATCCCCAGACCACCTTCTTCTCCACCGTATTTCACAAGAAAATCCGCTGTATCATTCAACCATATCGCGTGAATTTCCGGGAGGCTGTGGACTATGGTCGCACATCCCATCTTATTATCCCTCGACACGGCGATTTTATAGGGAAATCCTATTTGGAGATAGAACCGGAACCATGGTTGCCGGAGATAGTTGAAGACGAGACGGGGAACTGTATCCGTCTCCGCGAAATAATCGGAGAGAGTAATGTATTCGTCTATGATACTCAGACCCAGCATGCGGTGGGATTCGTGGATGCCGTGGGTCATTACATCATTAAGAAGTTGGATTTCTGGGTGGATGGGACTATGGTGGATCGACATCGCGGTGAATGGATGGACATACAGTCGGAACTCAATACCCCCGAAGATAAATACACCGAATACTGTCGCGCCGTAGGCAAATACAATGAGAATACCCCGGCGAATGTCCAGCGAAACATGTGGCCGGGTCTAGACGGAAAACTCCTGGTTCCACTCCAGTTCTCGTGGGCACAGTCATTCAGGGCTCCGCTGCCTATCAGGTGGATGGCGGCGTCCGAGGTGAAGATTGACGTGGAGTTCGAGGTTTTCAGGAAAGTGTATTATTCCTATTACCACTATGGAGCCTCCCCGGTGGATGTGAGTGGTGGTGAGAGGATGTACTGCCAGTATCAGGATAATTTCGATCCACAGTTGATTGATCCGCGGGGACGGGAGTTCGAGTTTGTTATCTATAGTAAGACGGATTCATCGCGAATCATTCACCGCGGGCGTTTCGTGGCGCCCCGGAAGCTAACCATCCGCAACGCCACGCTGTTGGCGAATTACATTTCTATACCTGATGAAGAGATCGCACAGTATTTCCGGCGAGAACATAGCTATCTGATAGAGCAGGTCCAGTATATTGAGGCGGGAATAAGAGGTGATGATTATCCTATTGCGGGTGGGCCATATTTGAATCCGATTAACGAATTCGTTCAGCCTATAAAAGAGATATTTATGATTACGCGGCAGATAGATAGCTGTAATCTGAATCAACACACGAATTTCTATAGACATACGTGGCAGGAGATCGCATATCTTCGGCAGAGATTCATAGATGGTGGAGTAGATACTGTGGATTTGACACCGGAATTCGTGGAGAATGCCGCACTGTTTATAAATGGATATGCCCGAATACCATCGCGGAATTCGTCGTATTTTCACACCCTGATTCCCTATAGATATCATGCGCGTAATACAAAATATCCAATATATTGTTTTAATTTTTCGCTGATGCCGGATAGGATGCAACCCTCTGGCTTCATTAATTTTAGTCTAATCCAAAGGGCATATCTGACGATGGGATTAGCTGGATATAATCCACCCACTATTGATACCGGCCTGAGTGGGCGGCGGTGGTGGAGAGATGGGGTGCTGGTAGATGGGACTTATTTGCGGGAAGACTATGCGATCACTCTACATACTTATGCTAAAAATTACAACTTTATTGTGATAAATAATGGAAGGGCGGTGCTGAAGTTCCTGAATTAAAGTGTGGTTGGGGACGCGCGGAGATTATAACATAGTTTTCACGGATTTACGGGTTTTTGATGATCTTCTTGGAGACGCAGTTTTTCTTGATTTGGGTGATTTTTTTATGAATTGAGTGAAATCCATTGGTGTATTGAGATAATTGTAGAGGCCTTTGAGTTTAGTAAGAGGTCCTGCCGTTTTTGATAGAGGTGATTTTACGTATTTTGCGATATTTAGTCCATTAGGTCCTAGATATCCATAATTCACGTTTTCTCTGGAGAGATGTGGCAATTTTGATTCAATTAATGCGAGTTTTTTGCTACCTAGTGAAGTATCTGCTAAACCTGAGAGAAGAATAACATAATATTCGTTTGTGACTTCATCTATTTTTCCTTTCTTTATTGCGTTATTTACTATGGTTTCATATTTAGCTAACGATGATTTTTCTTCGTGCTCATTTAGGAAACTTTTAATTTCTTTTAGAGTAATGCTTTCACGCATCTGAGGTGAACGTGGCATTTACTTATGTGCGATACTTTGTTTATTAATAGATGTAATATATTACATCTATTAATGTCTATTAATGGTTATTAATGTCTATTAATGTCTATTAATGGTTATTAATGGTTATTAATAATTCTCCAAAAAGTATGAAAATTTAGTTGCGCTTATGTCGGAGTGTGCGGCGTCTGTTACGTCTGCGCTGGGTGCGACGTCCTCCATATGTGAATCCCCTAAATGGGCTTAACATTCCAATATATGGATTAATTGCGTTCATAAATGGAGAGGTTAGGTATTGACTGAATGGATCCGTTACGTATGTATTAATTCCTTGACCCAGAGAATTTATACCACTGCTAAGATAACCGATACCTCCCTGTATCATATTATTGAAATACGACATATATCCCGACACGCTATTTCGTATATCTGGAACAACGAATAAGTTCGCAACCGTTGTCTTATAGTGGGCGGCAGTTTGCTTTAAGGCTGTATTGAAATCGGCACCTTTTTGGAGGAGAGCATTGAAGTATTCTCCCGCAGGATCAAGGGTGTGCTCCTTTGCTTTCTTCATAGCACTTCGCAGGTTTTTCACCGCATCCTCGCCGAGGTCTTTTATAGAAGCAGTCGCTGCACTTATGTTGATACCATTTGCTCTTGCTATGACAGCGGATGGTAATGCAGAAACAGCGGAACCAAACTTATCAGATGCTTCACGGATGGCTTCTAGGACGGTCTTGCCGAGCTTAATTGATGTATTAATATTATCCGTGACAGTTTGGTATATAATCATCGAACCCATATGGAGATATGCCAATGGCATACCTATGAATGGGGTCATCATGTTTGGAGTTAAGTTTTCTATGGTATTGCCAAGCTTGGTCTCTATTGTGTTTTTCGCAGTTTTCAGTGATTCCAGCGCAGCAGTTCCATACTGGCTGTAATTATGTGTCAGAATATCATGAGTATAACCTGCCGCTCTGGTGGCAATAATAGCAGGGACTGCTACGGCTTTTGTGCCATATGTTTTAACAGCATTATTGATTGCCGATAAAACATCTACGCCAGAGTCGATTTGCTTCGTTATAAAAACAGACGCGGCATCAGTGGCTCGCTCTAAATTTAATCGTAAGCCGCTCTTTGAGGTTCTCTGAGCAATTGGTGAGTTTTTGCGAGTAGAAGAAGCCATTTTATAATAATTTGGATATTATTATAGAAGTGTGTAATGTATGTAGATACTAAACTTGCTTCGTTTTTTGTGTCGACTTTACTTTGCGAGCTCGCCGGGTCTTTTTGACTGGTTTTTTCTTGGCGGTGGCTTTATTGTATAGTTTATAGAGACCATATGATCCAAGGCCGAGCCCACCTAGGGCAGCAGCAGACGCAATCAATGGATTCTCTGTGGCATATTTTGAGAGCATTGAGAGATACGTGGGTTTCGGGCCATTCACAACATAATCTACAGTGGGAAGTCGCGAGTACATTTCACCGGCTTTAGTTGCGGCACCTGTTGCGGTTGGTACTATAGTATTCTGGTAAAGATCACTTGCTGTGGCTGCGGCACCTGTAGCGCTTGGCGCAATTACATTATGATAAAGATCACTGGCTGCAGCTGCGGCGCTTGTTGCGCTTGGTACTATAGTATTCTGGTAAAGATCACTGGCTTTAGCTCCGATCTTAGCAAAATCTACATTCTGATAAATATTATTAAATTGGTGCAAATATCCAAGCCCTACTAACGCATTAATCACAGCGGGATTCAACGGTAAAGGTATTACGCTCATTTTATATTATATTATATTTTTTGATTATTGAATATCTATCAACAGATCATGCGATCAACAGATCATGCGATCAACAGATCATGCGATCAACAGATCACAGTCTCTTTTTGGTCTGGCGCTTACGCTGGGAACGCTTCTTGGTCTTTCCTCCTGATGCGTAGTATTTGTTGTAAAGTGAACGAGCGGCAAGGGCAGCGAGAGCTGGATAGACTCCATACATCATGGGGGTGGAAAATGCGTAATTATTAATCCCATTCCCAATGGCACCTAATCTATTATAG
>WLEH01000081.1 GCA_009704345.1 Actinomycetota bacterium
CCCGTGGATTGAGGGTGCCGAAAATATTCCTAAAACTGGTGCTGCAATTTTGGCGCCAAACCATTTGTCATTTATTGATTCCATTGTGGTTCCGCTAGCAACGTCGCGCCGGGTAACTTTTTTAGCAAAAGCAGAATACTTTGAAGGAAAAGGCTTAAAGGGCTTTCTTACTCGAAATTTTTTTAGAAGCGCTGGGCAGATTCCAGTTGAGCGAGGAACGGCACGAGCATCAAATGCACTTACGGCCGCTGCCAAAGTGCTGCAAAATGGTGGACTAATTGCGCTTTATCCCGAAGGGACCAGATCGCCATCAGGAAAGCTGTATAAAGGCCGAACGGGCGTTGCGCGATTGGCACTGGAAAACAAAGTCCCAGTCATTCCAATAGGCTTACATGGCACTCGCGAAATTCAACCGCCAGAGCGAAATATTCCGAAGTTAGGTCGAGTGGGAATTAAAATCGGTAAACCGCTCGATTTCTCGCATTTATACGATCAGCGTGGCGAACGAGACACTTTGCGTGCGGTAACTGATGAAATTATGAAGAACATCCGCGAACTTAGTGACCAGCAGTATGTCGATATGTATGCCGAAGAAGCGCGGCGCTTAATGGCTATTGAGAAGCGCGCAAAAAACAAGGCAGATAGCTAGCGGTCACGATCTTCTGATTGAAGAACTGCTTTGCATGGGTCGAACTGAGCCGCCCGACTGAATTTGGGTAAATACAACCCTTAATTAGAGTTTTATCGGAAACCCTTTATCCTTATCACAACTGGACAGGAGGCAGAGATGCCAAATTTGAAGCCTACCGAGCTGATCATTCTCTTGGTCGTCTTGGTTTTGTTGTTTGGAGCAAAAAAGCTGCCCGATGCAGCTCGAGGCATTGGCCGATCGCTGCGAATTTTCAAGGCCGAGGTTAAAGCTCAAGATAGCGCTGAACTGGAAGACGACAAGAACACTGACGCTAAGTCTTAGTAGCTGCGCATTGAAAACTTATGCGTAGATTTGGTTTGCGAAAGCGTGATCCAAGCGCGGAGATGACGTTGATTGAACATCTTCGGGAATTGCGAAACCGCCTATTTCAAGTAGTTATTTTTTTAGTGACCGCAACGGTTGCCGGTTGGTTTCTATACGACTTTACCTTTGCATTACTAAAACGTCCAATAGATTTTGCTATTGCTGAAGCAGCAGCTGATGGCAGAGAGATTGGTTTAGTGCTTGCTGGCGTTGCAGACGCCTTTACGCTGCAACTAAAAATTTCTGCTACCTTTGCGCTAATCGTTACCGCACCAGTTTGGCTTTGGCACTTATGGCGATTTATTACGCCTGGACTACAGCGTAATGAGCGACGGTATGGGTTGCTATTCATGCTTTCTGCCATTCCGCTGTTTTTTGGCGGCGTTTATTTGGCATATACCGTGCTACCGATCGCTATGGAGTTACTGCTTGGCTTTACTCCGCAGGGCGTTTCAAACTTGCTACCAGTTGATCGTTATTTGAACTTTTTCTTGCGAACGTTGATTGTTTTTGGTATCGGATTTCTGGTACCGGTCATTATTGTGATGCTCAGTTTTGCAAATGTGGTTTCCGGTTACACCATGGTTAAGTGGTGGCGACAGATTATTGTTGGGGTAGTCATATTTGGCGCAGTTGCAACTCCAACTGGCGATCCGCTAAATATGATGATTCTGGCAGGGCCAATGTTAATTTTAGTTTTTGGTGCAATTGGAATTGCTCGCTTGATCGACCGGCGCCGTGGTCGCACTGAAGAGTGGTCTGACAAGCTAAGTGACGATGAAGCATCGCCCTTATAGCTAGTCAAATCCAGGCAGCAATACGCTTAGCGCATGTCCCAAATCCAGTGGCCCGATCTTCCAGCAGCCCAGCAGCCACCTTGGCCTGACCAAACCGAACTGCAAAAGGCTCGTGCGGAATTAGCCACATTGCCGCCACTTATCTTTGCAGGTGAGGCAGATCAACTAAGAAATTCGCTGGCTAAGGCGGCTCACGGTAATGCGTTTGTATTGACAGCAGGGGATTGTGCTGAAACTTTTAAACACAATACCGCTGATTCAATTCGTGGTCGATTGCGAACCGTGCTTCAGATGGCGGTGGTGTTAACTTATGGATCGACTTTGCCCGTTGTTAAAATTGGAAGAATAGCGGGACAATATTTCAAACCACGCTCTGGCGATAGTGAAACTCAGAACGGTTTATCTCTGCCAGTTTATCGTGGCGACGCCGTAAATGATGTCGAGTTTACCGAAGCATCTCGCATGCCAGATCCATGGCGCATGATTCGGGCTTATCATGCTTCCAGCGCTACGTTGAATTTAGTTCGAGCCTTTACCCAGGGTGGTTATGCTGATTTACGCGAAGTGCATTCTTGGAACCAAGACTTTGTGCAACAATCAAAAACGGGTGAGAAGTACGAATTAATTGCCAGTGACATAGACCGAGCGTTGGCCTTTATGGAGGCTTGCGGAGTAGACCCAAGCGAATTTAGAACTGTTGACTTTTACTCCAGCCATGAAGCTTTGGTGTTAGATTATGAAAAACCGTTAACTCGTGTCGATTCTCGTACTGGCAAGCTTTATGACGTCAGTGCCCACTTTCTATGGATTGGCGATCGCACCCGTCAACTAGATGGTGCTCATTTAGATTTTGCATCACGCATTTCAAATCCAATTGGTGTGAAGATTGGACCATCTACAACGCCAACAGAAATTACGAAAATTCTGGAAATGCTGGATCCGGATCGAACTTCTGGTCGGGTTACGTTTATTTCCAGAATGGGCGTTGGCAAGATTAAAGAATCACTCCCACCACTAATGACCGCTTCATTCAAGTCCGGACATCAGCCACTTTGGGTTTGTGACCCAATGCATGGCAACACCAGAACAGCAACGACAGGTCACAAGACCCGTGAATTCTCAGATGTACTTGGTGAAGTGGTTGGGTTCTTTGATGTTTGTCGAGCCCTTGGGGTTCATCCAGGGGGCATACATATCGAGTTAACCGGTGATGACGTAACTGAATGCACTGGCGGAATGGAAGGCTTGCTAGATCAAGATTTGCCTAGTCGCTATGAGACCGCTTGCGACCCAAGGCTTAATCGGGTTCAGTCACTGGAATTGGCATTTCGAGTTTCTGAGATGCTCAAGGCTAGATAATGCTCGCTGCAGTTGAAACTAAGCTTTTCAATCGCACCTTTTGGGTGATCATCACTGGGGCTAAATCAGATTTAAAGATAATTCGAAGTGGCTTTGGGCAGCTGAACAGGTTAATTGCAAGCTGGGAAGTAGAAGTATCCATCCGAACTAATTCCAAAATTCAAAATGCTATCTTGGCTTATCAGGATCGAAAGTTTGAGCCGATTACTGATTTTGAATTAGAACAACCAGGATCTGAATTTGCTAATCGAGTTTGGCGCGAAATATCAGCAATCCCGGTTGGTGAAACTATCTCTTATGGTGAATTAGCTAACCGAGCGGGAAGTTCCGCTGCGGTTCGAGCAGCTGGTACTGCCTGTGGTAAAAATGCGATTCCTATTTTCATCCCCTGCCATAGAGTAATTCCGGCAACTGGGGGAGTCGGCAATTACGCATATGGGAAAAAACTCAAGGAACAATTGCTTGCGCACGAGCGCGGTAAGCACCATATTCGGAAATTAGCATCGCGAAAATAATCAATCCGCCGCCAATTGCTATCGGTGGTGTGATGACATCAGCCACAATGATTACTGAAAAAACAGCTCCCCAAACGGGCTCCAGGGTGAAAATAATTGCAGCCCTTACGGCAGAAACTTGCGCTTGCCCCCACGTTTGTAGCAGTAAAGCTAACGCGCCAGCACCAGCGCCAAGATAAATAAGTTCGTCCCAAAGTTGAACGGGTGGTAATTACAACGTGCCTAGTATTGACGAAAGAACTAATGACATGGCTGCCACTACTGCCATCTGCATTGTGGTCATTGCCCACGCAATCTCTGGTCGTCCCCATCTGCTAAGAAATGTGATCTGCAAACTCCACATAAAAGCTGTTACCAGCGTGATGCTTTCGCCAAACCCAAATCCGACTCCGCGTAGCGTCATCACCGCTAGGCCAAACACCGCAACCAAAATTGCGGCCCAAGTTAAACCTCTAATTCGCTCTCGAAACAGCAATGCCCCAACTAATGGGGTAAAAACGACAAACATGCCTGCAATAAACCCTGATGCGGTAGCAGTTGTGTATTGCAAGCCCCAGCTCTGCAGTAAATAGCCACTACCAAGGAAAAAACCGATAAAGATTGAGTGTTTTCGATCAATGGGGATTAACTCAAATACTGCTTTGGGTTTTAACAAAAACAAAATAATGACTGCGATCAGTGAGCGAAATAGCATCCCTGAAATCAAATCCATTTGAGTAACCACAACTTGGGTTATGGCAAACGAGCTACCCCAAAGTGCTGTTGCAATTAATAGAGCAATTGTGGCGAGTATTGGATGCGTTTTGGTGGCCACTGCGGTAGCCTAAGCCTCATCACACGGGAGTTCGCGCAATTGCGGGCTGAGAGGGCGAAAAGTTCGCCGACCGTAGGACCAGTCGGGTAATGCCGAATCGGGAGGAGTGTTATGACTGTTCTGTTTACAGCCTGGGGTTATGAAGTAACGCTGTTAGAGATGCTATCTGTAATTGCATCTATTGCAGCAATTTCGCTTGGAATAATTGGAACCAGATGGGCGTGGCCGCTATGGATTTTGGGTTCAGTGCTCTACGGCTGGTTGTTTCTTGAGTTTGATTTACTAGCCTCAGCTGCGCTGCAATTAGTTTTTATTGCAGCAGCCATCTGGGGATGGTTTGGTTGGGGATCTCAAGGAGCACAACCGAAGTTGCTATCGAACCGACATCGCAGCTACTGGCTCGGTTTCGCTATTCTCGCTTGGGCGGCACTAAATCCATTACTAAAGGAATTAGGCGCTGTTGCTACTCAATTGGATTCATTAATATTTGTGGGATCTCTGATTGCCCAAATACTGATGGTGATGCAACGAGCTGATGCTTGGATTATTTGGATTGTGGTAAATGTTATTGCAACAATTCATTATGGTCGACAAGAGCTTTACTTTACGGCCTTGTTCTATGCGTTATTAGTGATAATGGCAGCTCAGGGTTGGGTGCGATGGCTTCGCATGATGAAATCCAAATCATTGATGTAGTTCAACTAGCAGCGCTGGTCACAACCAGACCAGCGCTGCTAGGCGCAACTAAGTTGATCTTAATTGATGGGCCTGCTGGCAGTGGTAAGTCAACGCTAGCAAAGTTACTTGCTCAGGAATTAGGCGCTGAGGTGATCCATATGGATGATCTTTACCATGGCTGGGAGGATGCATTAACCGCTTCAACTTTCACTCGTATCGGCAGTCAAATTCTAGAACCTTTGATTTCAGGCACTTCCGTAAGTTATCAAAAATTTGACTGGATCAAATATCAATTTTCCGAATGGGTTGAAGTTAATCCAGCAATATTGATTATTGAAGGTGTTGGGGCAGCATCCAAGGAAATACGTAACTACTCCAGCATGACAATTTGGATTGAAGTTGAACCAAATTTAGGCATGCAACGCGTGCTGCAGCGAGATGGAAATCAAATTTCATCACAAATGGCTACTTGGCAGCTGGAAGAG
>WLEH01000082.1 GCA_009704345.1 Actinomycetota bacterium
AACTACTGCAACCGCGGCACCTTGTTTTGCCAGCATTAGCGCCGTCGCTTCACCGATTCCTGACGCGCCGCCGGTTACAAACGCTACTTTTCCAGATAACTTAAACATCACGCCTCCACTTCCATTGCACTAAATGTGCATTAATTATTATCCTCTTTCGCCTGGTAAATGCAACTAAAATTCATGTTAACTTGGGTCTTACGTCCATATCGTTGTAGAAAACTAACTAAGCAACTGGAGTGCAAATTTGTCTAGTTTCTCACTCAAATTCTCTGTCAGAACCGCCCCAAAAAAGTGTCAATATGGAAGTTTGTAAAATACGGCTATCGCGTCTGTAGCTCAACGGATAGAGCACCTGACTTCGGATCAGGCGGTTGGGGGTTCGAGTCCCTCCAGGCGCACCAGCGAATTACTTAAGTGAAATTTCCAGCAATCTACCTTCATCGGTAGTTGCGATCAAATTTCCAGTTATGCCGACTTCCAAATCACGAATGCGTTGCCCAACATCAACTAATTGAGTATCTGTGATTCGATAGTTGCGATCAAATTTCATAAACACTAACGAATTTTCGCGCAAGGTACCAAGTGCTAGTTGGCCATTCCACTCACCCCAGCCACTGCTTGGGATCTGCACTAATTCTGTTGGCGCAATCGATGGCACCCAATACTTAAGTGGCTCTACGTAACCTTCATGTGTGCCAGTTTTTGTTGGTCGAACGTAATCACCTGAACTATATGGCTCACCATAAGTAACAAACGGCCAACCATAATCACTGCCTGGCCTTATTAGATTTAGTTCGTCACCACCGAGCGGACCATGTTCTGCTGCCAACAAATCCTTCCCATTAATCAACGCAATACCCTGGGCATTTCGATGTCCCTGCGATACTCGAGTTACCTTGGTTGCTGATACTAAAAACATTGAAGTTAAATCGCCGCGTTTTGATCTGTTATCAACCTGCGAAAAACCCAAATCACCAATTGTTACGTAAGCGGAATTCTTATCAGCCACGGCAAAGCGGCCGGAGGCATGCTGCACGGCGGAAACTGGCACGCACGGTTTACTTACAAACCAATTGGCAACTTGATTTACTTTTTGCGATTTTCGGTTATAGCGAACTTGATCTACCACTACTTCAACACATCGTCCATTTGCGCCAAGGCGTGGGTAGGAGATCAATAGATTTGCCGCACGTTTAGTTTCACTAAGCACAGCGATATCAGTAATTGCGAATCGAGAATCAATTAACCTTTGATTTGGTGGAATTAAATTTCCCAGATTGCGCAGTTTCTTAGTTGTTGTATTCCAAACAAATAACTCACCACCTTTATCGCCACCCCCGAGCAATAAAGTCCCATCTTTCATAACTGCTAATGCGGGCCCACGAGAGCCCCCACCATTAGTAACGGCATTAACAATCGAACTAGATGTGATCGACAACTCTGGTGCTCTAGCCGTTGCTGGCGCAATAGGTGCAAGCACTGAGATGCAAAAGAAGATGGTTAGCAATTTCTTTCGCATTTTTATCTCATTTTCTTTTTGCCCTGATCCGCATCACAGTAATTGCAATTATTGCGGAAATAAAGCTGCCAGAGAGGACGCCAACCTTTGCTTCCGACAACAGCATTATGTCTGTTACGAAAGATAGTTTGGTGATTAAAAGTGAAACAGTAAAACCAATGCCAGCTAACAACCCCACCGCAAGCACATCCGACCAACGCAGATTCTCATTTAATCTTGCACTAGTGAATTTTGTTAATAGATAAGTTGAACCAATCACACCAAGTGGTTTACCAATTACTAGACCTGCAATAATTGCGAGCGATAGCTGACTACCTATTGTGTCCACAAAGCCAAGATCTCTCAAGTCAACACCTGCAGCTGTAAAGGCGAAAATGGGTACGGCAAACGCAACACTGATGGGTCGGACCTTTAATTCAGTTAACTCAGCTGGTGACTGCTCTTCGCCATCTTGATGTCGAACTCTAGTTAGCATTGCAATTGCAACACCGGCAACGGTGGCATGAATTCCGGATTGATAAGTTGCCCACCAGATCAATAAACCAAGAGGCACAAGTAGATACCATCTAGTTACATTAAATTTCTGCAATAAGGCATAAACTGCAAGCAGCAGAACAGTTAAGAACAACATGTTGCGATCAATGTCATCCGTATAGAAGATTGCGATAATCGTAATTGCGCCTAAATCATCAACAACGGCAAGAGTCAACAGGAATGCTCTCAATTCAGTTGGCAATCCCCGACCTGCAACAGCCAATACAGCTAACGCAAATGCAATATCGGTTGCAACTGGAATAGCCCAACCAACTAGCGCCTCACTATCACCACGAAGAATTAAGTAGAAAATAAATGCTGGGAAAACCATGCCCGCAATTGCGGCCACAATTGGCACCATAGCTTGACGCGGTTTTGACAGCGAGCCATAAACCAATTCATGTTTTAGTTCTAAGCCAGCTACCAAGAAAAAAATTGCAAGTAAGCCATCAGCTGCCCAGTGTGCAACAGTTAATCTAAGACCGATAGATTCAAATCCAATTTTTGTTTCAAGTAAATCCGCATACCAGTCGCCAGCAAATGAGTTAGCAATAACAATTGCCAGTAAACCGGCAATAAGCAAAATTGCTCCACCAAATGTCTCGTCTTTCAAGACACGACTTAACCAGCGCGCTTCCGCTGGCGTATCAATTGCTTCAAAGGCTCTCAGATCAGGATCGTTTTTTGCTGGGTTTTCTGAATTACTCATTAGGCAAAACTACCTGACTTTCTTTAAGAGTAGGTCATCTCTCATTTTGCTACCTCAATACTGAGGTCTACCGTCAAAATCTTGCGTATTGCCTGCTGAAGCGCTGCTAGCTGATTTGCGGAGATATGGCTTTCAAAATCATGTCCAGCCGCCAATTTGTTCCGATCCAAGAAGTCAATGGTCAGCACTGACCCAGTTAATGAGACCAGTCGAGCATCAAAAAAGACCAGCCAAGCAATGCGGTTAGAACGCTCTAATTCGTCAAGAATCTCATTCCAATTCCGCTTCAGATCAGCCAATTCCATGGCCACACCTTAATTACTAGCACCTTATTGGCAAGCCGATAGCCCTGCTAGGAATTCCACTTCGCTACCTTTTCCCAATGGATTTAATCGCTACGCTGAAATGCGCTGATCAGCCCGGGATTGTGCACGCCATGACCAAGGCTGTTTTAGCGTGTGGTGGCAACATCATTGAGAATCAGCAATTCACTGATTTAGAAACAAATATCTTCGTGATGCGAACCAGATTTGAATCAGATTTGGATTTAGCCGCTGCGACCACTACATGGAATGCTGAGCTAGACAAGTTTAATCCAGATTTGAAACTTCGGCCAACAGCGCAGCCACTTCGGGCATTAATAATGGTGAGTAAAGAGAGCCATTGCTTACGCGACTTAATGTATTTGCGTGAACTAGAAGAATTAAATATAGAAATTCCAGTGGTAGTTTCAAATCATGAATCATTGCGCGACTTAGTCGAGGCACAGAATTTTAAATTTGAGTACATCCCAACCTTGGATAAAGTTCAAGCAGAAAAGCAACTCTCACAACTAATGGGTCAACATGCAATTGATTTTGTTGTGCTTGCGCGATACATGCAAGTATTAAGTGCAGAATTTTGTCGAGAAAATGCTGGTAAGATAATAAATATCCATCATTCATTCTTACCGGGCTTTAAAGGTGCTAAGCCATACCACCAAGCACATCAGCGTGGGGTAAAAATTATTGGTGCTACAGCTCACTTTGTAACTGCCGATTTAGATGAAGGTCCAATCATCGAACAAGACATCGGTCATATAACTCATTCAGCAACAGCCGAAGACATGATTGCTTTAGGCAGAGACATTGAGCGCAGAGTTTTATCTCGGGCGGTAAAGCTATATGCCGAAGATAAAATCTTTTTAGTCGGTAATCGAACTGTAGTTTTTAACTAACTACCAGATTCGAACGCGCTCTTCTTCTGCTAACCACAACTCATCTGCTTCAGTTACACCAAATGCTTCATAGAACTCATTTAAGTTTCGAATTACGGCATTGCATCGGAACTCTGGTGGTGAATGTGGATCAGTTGCAAGTCGCTTAATTACTTCTTCAGTTCGCGTCTTGGTTCGCCAAACCTGCGCCCAGCCTAGAAATAATCGTTGATAACCAGTTAAGCCTTCAATAACTGGCGCATCTTTTCCAGCTAAGGAAATCTCATAAGCTTTATGCGCAATAGTTAGCCCGCCTAGATCACCAATGTTTTCGCCGATGGTTAGCGCGCCATTAACTTTGTTGCCTGGCGCTTCAGTTGGTTCTAATGCGTCATATTGAGCAATTAATTTATTGGCACGCTTCTCAAATTCAGCGCGATCAAAATCAGTCCACCAGTTGTTTAGATTGCCGTCGCCATCATATTTACTGCCCTGATCATCAAATCCATGGCCAATTTCGTGACCAATAACAGCGCCAATTCCGCCATAGTTAACGGCATCATCAGCTTCTAGATCAAAGAAGGGAGCTTGCAAGATTGCTGCTGGGAACACGATTTCATTCATGCCTGGGTTGTAATAGGCATTCACGGTTTGTGGTGTCATGAACCATTCGGAACGATCAACTGGTTTACCCAATTTGTTTAAGTTGTAATCGATGTTGAACGCGGCAGCTCGTCGCATATTGCCAACCAAGTCATCTGCCTTAATTTCAAGCGATGAATAGTCACGCCATTTATCTGGATAACCAATTTTTGGGGTGAATTTATCTAACTTTTCTAATGCTTTAACTTTAGTTTCTGGACTCATCCACTCTAAAGCTTGAATATCTACTCGATAAGCCTCAATCAAGTTGTTCACCAGTTCAAGCATTCGAGCTTTTGCGGCTGGTGGAAAATACTTCTCGACATAGAGTTTTCCAACTGCTTCACCAAGAACGCTTTCCACTGCGCCAACACCGCGCTTCCAGCGAGCACGTAATTCTGGAATACCAGAAAGTGTGGTGCCATAAAACTTAAAGTTTTCATTGACAAAATCACTGCTCAATAGTGATGCAGCAGAGTTAATGACACGGAACTTCAGCCATGCTTTCCATGCCGCAGCATCAAAGTTCTTAACTAGATCAGAAATACCAGTTACATAACTTGGCTGGCGCACCACTAACTGCGCTAGTGCAATATCTGGCATCTGATAAGCCGTTTGCCAGGTATCCCAATCAATTTCTGGACCAAGCTCAACTAACTGTGCCTTGGTTAATTTGTTATAAGTTTTAACGGCATCGCGATCGGCAACCACATCCCAGTGATGAGATGCAATCTTAGTTTCTAAATCAAAAACCAGTTTTGCTAATTCAGCTGGATTTTGCTGTTTTGCTAACTCAAACATTTTGGTGATGTGCGGCAAAAAAGCGTCACGAGTTTTTTGATGCATCTCTTCTCGGAAATACGCTTCATCAGGTAAGCCAATTCCGGATTGATAGAAATACATAATGTTTTCAGTCGCATTGCCATCATCCGTTGTGACCCAATAACCAAACCAACCACCAACACCTCGTCGCTGCAGTTTGCCTAGTACTTCAAAAAATGATTTTTTATCCGTGATCGAATCAACTAGATCAAGTTCGGCCTT
>WLEH01000083.1 GCA_009704345.1 Actinomycetota bacterium
AATCACAATTTCATGTACCAAGTTGTATAGCTGTGGATGATCATTCTCCGTAATTACTTTTGCACCAGTCATGCTCAGCACTATTTTGTCTGATGCCCAATAACTACCCCAAACTGACACTAACGCAATAATTACTGCAATTGGAACAATAGAAAAACCAACGTTGCCAAAATAAAGTGCAATCGCATAAACCACAAACGCAATTAATGAGAACATACTTCCTAGCAACAACCAGGTCTTGCGACGGTTAATTGCTTGTTGATTTCTAAATGATGCCACGGCAGTTAGAAGTCAACTTTTGGAGCTTGTCGGTTGGCTGGATCTTCCACTTCATAAAATTCTCGGGCAACTACTTTTGCAAGACCTTTGAAGAAAGTACCTGGAATAGTGACGATGGCTTGATTTAGCACTCGTACTGAATCGTTGTAGAACTGACGAGCAAACGAAACTTTATTTTCAGTTGCTGCCAACTCTTCTTGTAGTTGTGAGAAATTAGCGGATGCCTTTAGATCTGGATACGCTTCGGAAACTGCAAGTAAGCCGCGTAGCGCTTGGGTCAACATGCCATCAGCAGCCGCAACATCTTGCACGCCCTGCGCTGCTGTCGCGCGAGCGCGAGCGTTAACTACGCTTTCCAGCGCTTCTTTTTCGTGGGCGGCATAGCCTTTAACAGTTTCAACTAAATTTGGAATCAAGTCAGCTCGTCGCTGCAGCTGAACTTCAATTTGAGCGAAGGCCTCATCAACGGCAACATTCATTCTCAGTAGTTTGTTGTACTGGGCAATTAGCCAGCCAATCACCGCAATAATTGCAACGATGATCAAAATAGTCGTTAAGTCCATGTGCTACATAGTAGCGAAAGATGGTTAAAGCTGCGCTGGCAATTAAGCAATTTGGGCTTGGTACTGCGCTGCGGTGAGCAGTTCGCCAACGCTGGCAACCTCAACCTTGAACAGCCAGCCAGCGCCATATGGATCTTGATTAATTAGGGCTGGGTTATCAACCGCTGCTTGATTCGTTTCCACCACTTTGCCAGAAACTGGGGCGTATAGGTCGCTTAAGGACTTAGTTGATTCCAACTCACCGCAAACGCCGCCAGCTGAAATCTCACTACCTAGATCGGGTAGCTTTACAAACACCACATCACCAAGCGCATCAGCGGCATAAAGTGTGATACCAACGGTAGCGGTGCCAGCAGTTTGATCTAACCATTCATGCTCAGCGGTGTAGTGCAAGTTTGTTGGAACTGACATCAAGCTTCCCTTCGATAAAACGGCAGCGTTACTACTTTTGCGGCTTCGATATTACCTCGAATATCAACTGAAATTTTAGCGGTGGCAAGGTCAATATTGGAATTTAGATAGGCCATTGCAATGGATTTACCCAAAGTTGGTGAAAACGCACCGCTAGTTACCTGGCCTACAACTTGGCCAGATTCATCCAGCAAATTGAGACCAGCACGGGCAATACGTCTAGTCTCAAGTTCAATACCAATTAACTTCCGATCAATTTTGCTGCTTAACTCAACTAGCGCAGTTTTACCAATGAAATCTGGTTTATCAAATGCAACGATTCTGGATAGCCCAGCATGAATTGGAGTTATCTCCAAATTAAGTTCGTGCCCATAAAGCGGCATACCCGCTTCTAATCGCAACGTATCTCGAGCTGCTAATCCAATTGGCGTAATTTGCTGCGCAATAAACAATTCCCAAATCTTGGCAATCTGATCAACCGAGGCAAAGATTTCAAACCCATCTTCACCGGTGTAGCCAGTGCGTGCCAGTAAAATTGGGATTGAATCAATTTCAGTTTCTATGCAAGAATAATTTTTTAATTCATCAATTATTTCCATCGAAACAAACTTTGCTAATTTAGTCTTGGCATTTGGTCCTTGAATTGCAACCAAACCAGTATCAAGCGAGCGATCAATTACGCTAACTGCAAATCCATGAGCACGATGTGTTAATTCAGCTGCAACGGTATTGGCATTGGAAGCATTAGCCACCACCATAAAATCTTTTTCTCCCAATCGATAAACCACTAAATCATCGATTGCACCACCAGATGGATCACAGATCATGGTGTATTTGGCTTTACCGACTTTCACTTTCGAAATATCACTAACTAGCGCAAAGTTTAAAAATTCAACGGCTTGTTCACCTGAAACATAAATTTCACCCATATGGCTTAAATCGAACAATCCAACATCGCGCCTTACCGTGCAATGCTCTGTGGTTTCCGAGCCATATTTAAGTGGCATCTGCCAGCCAGCAAAATCAGTTAATTGAGCATTAAGTGCGACGTGATGATGGTGCAGCGGGGTTTGCATTAGTTAACCGCAAAAGCTTCTGGTGGTGGACAGGAACAAACTAAGTTGCGATCACCATAGGCAGCATCAATTCGCTGCACCGGCACCCAATACTTGCTTGACGCATTACCAGCTGGGAATACTGCCAATTCGCGAGAATATGAATGATTCCATTCATCAACAATATTTAGTGCAGTGTGTGGTGCATTAATTAGTGGATTGTCTTCCTTTGGCCAAACTTCGCTCGCCACTTTATCAATCTCCGCTTTAATTGAAATCATGGCAGCAATAAAGCGATTGATCTCAGCTAGATCTTCTGATTCAGTTGGCTCAATCATCATGGTGCCCGCAACTGGGAATGACACCGTTGGGGCATGGAAGCCATAATCCATCAGTCGCTTTGAGACATCTTCTACTGTGATACCAGTTTCTTTGGTGATCTCACGCAGATCAATGATGCATTCGTGTGCAATCAAATCATTCTGACCGGTATAAAGTACTGGGAAATAGGGATCTAATTTCTTCGCGATGTAGTTAGCCGACAAAATAGCAACTGATGTTGCGCGTAGTAAGCCTTCAGCGCCCATCATTTTTATATAGGACCAGGAGATTGGCAAAATTGCAGCAGAACCAAACGGCGCCGCACTAATTGGACCAACACCAGTATCTGGTCCTGCTTCCTTAATGATTGGATGATTTGGCAGATATGGCGCAAGATGAGATTTAACTGCCACCGGTCCAACACCTGGGCCGCCACCACCGTGTGGAATACAGAAAGTTTTATGCAGGTTTAAATGACTTACGTCAGCGCCAAATTTACCGGGCTTAGCTACGCCAACTAACGCATTTAAATTCGCCCCATCAACATAAACCTGCCCGCCAGCATCATGAATCTTGCCGCAGATATCGGCAATCGCAGATTCAAATACACCATGAGTAGATGGATAAGTCACCATTAGTGCAGCTAAGGCATCGCGGTGCTGCTCAATTTTTGCTGTTAAATCAGCGAGATCAACATTTCCTTGATCATCGCAAGCAACAACCACCACTTTCATGCCAGCCATCACGGCGCTTGCGGCATTGGTTCCGTGTGCGGATGATGGGATTAAGCAAACGTCTCGGTTGTGCTCGCCTTTTCCTTCTAAATACTTCTTAATTGCCAGCAATCCAGCAAACTCACCTTGACTACCAGCGTTAGGTTGCAGAGACACTGCGTCATAACCGGTGATCTCAACTAACCAATTTTCTAATTCGCGAATCATGGCGTAGCTACCATCGGCTTGTGCGATTGGCACAAACGGATGCAGATTTGCAAATTGTGGCCAAGTCACAGCTTGCATCTCAGTTGCCGCATTTAGTTTCATGGTGCAAGAGCCAAGTGGAATCATGCCGCGATCTAGCGCATAATCTTTATCTGCCAGTGATTTGATATAACGAAGCATTGCGGTTTCATTTTGATATTTATGAAATACCCGATGAGTTAAGTATTCACTGGTGCGAGCAATCTCAGCTGGAATGTGACTAGCTAATTTTAGCCAAAGTTGATCCATATCAATTTGAGCTTGAGAATATGTCTCAAGCAGAATTGTTAGCGTTGCTAAATCCACAGTTTCATCAATTGAGATACCGATTGTTTCATTGTCAACCAGCAAAACATTTATATTTTTCTCAGTTAACCGGTGCTGCCATGCTGCTGCAGCTGAGGTTTTAATTCGCAGCGTATCGAAAAAATGCTGATGAACAATTTTTGCGCCAAGTTCAGTTAAGCCAGCTGCCAATAATGAGGTGTATTGATTAATGCGTTGGGCAATATCACGCAGACCATCTGGGCCGTGATAAACCGCATACATACTTGCCATTACTGCTAATAGAACTTGTGCGGTACAGATATTTGAGGTAGCACGCTCGCGGCGAATGTGCTGCTCTCTGGTTTGTAGTGCTAGTCGATAGGCCGGTTTGCCAGCGGCATCAACTGAAACTCCAACTAATCGACCAGGCAGTGAGCGTTCTAATCCGGCTTTAACTGACATAAAGCCAGCGTGCGGACCGCCGTAACCCAGCGCTACACCAAATCGTTGTGCTGAACCAATTGCAATATCAGCATCAAATTCACCAGGTGACTTCAACAGCGTTAATGCCAGCAGATCAGTTGCAACTGCAACTAAGGCACCGGCTGAATGAGCAGCTGCAACAATTTCAGTTAGATCATAAATATTTCCACTTGATGCTGGATAAGAAATTAGCAAGCCAAAATAATCAGAATTAATTGGTTTTGCTAAATCAACTAATTTAATTTCAATTCCCAGTGGATTTGCTCTAGTTCTAATCACTTCAATTGTTTGTGGATGAGTATCTTGATCAATCACAAATACGTTTGATTCAACCTTAGTGTTGCGCCTTGCTAATGTCATCGCTTCAGCCGCAGCGGTTGCTTCATCTAGCATGCTGGCATTAGCAATTGGCAATCCAGTTAAATCTTGTACGGTGGTTTGAAAATTAATCAGTGCTTCTAATCTGCCTTGTGCAATTTCTGGCTGATATGGCGTGTATGCGGTGTACCAAGCTGGATTTTCTAAGACGTTTCGCAAAATAACAGTTGGGGTAAAGGTGTTGTAATAGCCAAGTCCAATTAATGAGCGATTGATTTGATTGCGATTAGCAAGGGAACGTAAATCATCGAGCACCTGGGCTTCGGAAACTGCAGCTGGAAGATCTAGTGATTCTTGCCATCTAATCGCGCCGGGCACAACCGCTTCCAATAACTGATCTAGTGATTGGTAGCCCAATTCATTGAGCATGACATCAATTTCTGGCTGAGTTGGTCCGATGTGGCGGTCTGCGAATGACCTGCCCCTCGTGGTGAAACCTGCGCCCATAATTTAGGAATCCATTTCGGTTGGAGTTGCTGCCAAACTTAGCGCCAGTAGCCTTAGCAAGCATGCTGAAATCCCAGCCAGTAAGGTCTGCCGGTCGACTTAGGAGTCACAATGAAAAGTGGAATTGACCTAACTCATATCAACGCCGCCATCCGGCCACAAGATGACCTGTATCGGTACATGAATGGCAGCTGGATTGAGAACTCGGAGATCCCGGCAGACCGACCAATTCATGGCGCTTTCCATGTGCTGCGCGATATGTCAGAAGAGCGCACCCGAGAAATCATTGAGCAGGCAGACCCCACTAAAGGAAATGAAGCAGCGCAGATTGCTGCGCTTTATCAAAGTTTTATGGATGAGGCACTAATCGAGAAACTTGGCATGACTCCGATTAAGGCCGAACTTGATCTAGTTGA
>WLEH01000084.1 GCA_009704345.1 Actinomycetota bacterium
CCTAACGCAAAAACTTGTTGCAACGCAGCAGGTAGTCGATCTGAAGATTTCAGATGGGTAACACCCAATGATGAGCCACCATGACATGGCTTGATAAACAAGTTTTCACCTAATTGGGAGATTTCAGTTAGCTGCGATTCCCAAGTTGACTTGGTCACTAAGACTGCTGGCACAACTTGCACTCCAGTTTCCAAGAGCACAGTTTTAGTTGCAGCTTTATCCATTGCTAACTTTGATGCAGCAACCCCAGAACCCACGTATGGCAACTTCAATTCGGTTAGTCGTTGCTGGACGCCGCCATCTTCGCCCCACGCACCATGAAGCACTGGAAATGCAAGATCAGCCACTATCGTTGCAATTCTCTCACCGGTTAGATCAGCAGTGCTGGGCAAGCGACCCGAAACTGCCGCCAGTTCCGAAATTGAGTCTGGCGTATGCCGCCAACTTAAATCCCGATCAACCGCAACCGGATAAACCAGATAACCCGCGTCCCGTAACGCAATCATCACCGTTTTGGCACTCAAGCATGAGATCTCGTGCTCATTGCTTGGTCCGCCAAATAACACGGCAATGGTATTTCCCATGCTGAAAACCTAGTGGTTGCCTGACGCGATAACCTGACGCCATGGAGAAATCAAAGCCAAATCGCTGGAAACTAGTGACCAAGTTGGTGCAAGCTGGCCGCAGTGATGATGCCGGCTCGCCACTTAACCCAAGCATCACGCTCAGTACTGGGTTTATTGCTGGTGGCGAATACGGCTATGCGCGAAACAACCATCCCACCTGGGTGGCGACCGAAACCGCAATTGGCACTCTGGAAAATGGCAGCGCACTGCTGTTTAGCAGCGGGATGGCAGCATTCAATGCAGTAGTTGAGTTACTACCAGTTGGCGCAACTGTAGTTGCCGGTGATGTTGGTTATAGCGGAATTGACAAACGATTAAAGGAATTAGCTAGCGCTAACCGAATTAACTTGAATCTCATTCCAACTGGCGATCAAGCGGCAATGATCACAGCCGCAGCAACAGCAGATCTAGTTTGGCTAGACACCCCAACAAATCCCACCATTCGAGTGTGGGATATCCGCGCAATTGCTGCGGCAACTGCAGGTATTACTGCAGTTGATAACACGCTCGCTGGCTCACTTCATCAATCTCCGCTTGATTTAGGAGCAGATATCTCGATGCATAGCGCTACCAAACAATTAGGTGGCCACTCTGATCTACTAGCTGGTGCCTTGATTACACGAAGCACAGAATTACTACAAAAGTTAGCCGATATTCGCACGTTAACTGGTGCGGTAATTAGTCCGTTTGATGCATATCTGCTGCTTCGCGGCATTCGCACGCTGCAACTTCGTCAAGATCGGGCATCAGCATCCGCTTTAGATTTGGCACAGCGACTAGCTGCGCATGCAAAGGTGGCGCAGGTGTTCCATTTGGGCTTGCCTAGCCATACAGATTATGAGTTAGCTAAAGCGCAGATGTGTGGCTATGGCTCGGTGTTTTCAATTGTTTTAAACGGTGATGCTGCTGCTTGCGAACGAGTCGCTGGCGCAACTGAACTTTGGTCTCATTCAACCAGTTTGGGCGGTGTGGAATCTCAACTTGAGCGCCGTCGCCGCTGGGTAAATGAACCAATTGGAGTGCCGGAGAATTTGATCAGATTTAGTGTGGGAATTGAAGATGTGGAAGATCTTTGGCAAGACTTATCGCAAGCGCTAGATCAGGCTTGATCTTTCTTAGCTAACCACTGCGATAGTGATTCGCGTTTGGTTGGCGCAGTTTCATTTCGCAGCTCGCCAAGTAGATCTGCAATTTGCTGCATCAATTCGTCAGTGGCAATTGCCAGCATATCATCAGTGATTGGCTTGCCTTGATATTTACTCAGATCAATCGGCTCGCCAACATTAATTTTCATAGTTTTGCGGGGAAACAACTTTAGCTTAAGTTGATAAGGCGGAATAACTTCTTGCGCCCCCCATTGCGCAAATGGAATTAGTGGGGCGCCAGTTAACAGCGCCAATCGAATCGCACCAGTTTTACCTTTCATCGGCCAGAGTGCTGGATCTCTAGTGATAGTGCCTTCGGGATAAATTACAACTGCTTCACCAGCATTAACTCGCTCTACTGCAACACCAAGTGCGCTGGCGGCATCCTCGGTGTTACGTTTCACTGGAATTTGATCGAGCGCCCGCAGCAGCGATCCAATTACTTTCACCTTGAAAACAGATTCTTTACCTAAATAAATTGGTGGTCGATTATTCGCCCACATAAAGTGAGCAACTGGAAATGGATCAAACCAGGAAATGTGATTACCAGCAAAAATAATTCCACTATCAATATTCACACGCGTTGCATTTCGCCAATCACGTTTTGTTAGCAGGGTCATTTTGGGATGAAGCAGCACCGCAACTAGCCACCAAATAGCGGACTTGTCTTTTCGCTTGATAGCGCTCATGATTCCCCACCCTAAAACATCTCGGGCGCCAAGTGCAGAACACCTGACGCCCGAGTTGGCTAAACTTAGCAAATTACTTGCGAGAAGCCTTCTTCTTGCCTGAAACTAGACCTTTGAATTCTGCTCCAGCCTTGAACTTAGGCACTGAAGTTGCCGGGATCTTCACAACCGCACCAGTTTGTGGGTTGCGGCCATTACGAGCTGCTCGCTTAGCCTTTTCAAATGTGCCAAAACCAACAAGAGAAACCTTGTCATCTTTGACAACAGCATGAACGATGTTGTCTAGTACTGAATCAATTGCCTCTAGCGCTTGCTTGCGAGAGATGTCCAGATCAGCGGCAACTGCATCCGCTAGTTCTGCCTTGTTCACGAAGAACCTCCAAAGTTGTTTGCCGATTACTTACCGACCCCACAAAGCGTAGGCAAATTCCCCCATAGATATCGCCGACACGCAGGAAATTCCCTCACAACTAGCGGGTTTTTGTCCTAAGCGGTGGTTTTTGGCCGCCAACTGGCTCGATTTTGCTCAAATGTGTCAATTTGGTCTAGTTGTTGCATCGTGATGCCAATGTCATCTAGTCCTTCAAGTAAGCGCCATTTCACATATGGATCGATCTCAAAACTGGCCACGATTTCGCCTGCCGTGATCTGTTGTGATGGTAGGTCAACTGTGATTTTTGCACCAGGATCAGCTTCTAAGTAGGCCCAGAGTTGCTCAGTTACTTCATCTGTTACCTGCGCGGTGAGCAATCCACCTTTACCGGAGTTGCCGCGAAAGATGTCAGCGAATCTAGGTGAAATAACTACCTTAAAACCGTAATCCATTAATGCCCAAACCGCGTGTTCACGCGATGAGCCAGTACCAAATTCCGGACCGGCAACTAAAACGGTGGCGGTTTTATAAATCGGGTGATTAAGCACAAAGGACTCATCATCTCTCCATGCTTTAAACAGCGCATCTTCATAGCCATGTCGAGTAATCCGCTTTAGATACTCAGCTGGAATTATCTGATCGGTATCAACATTGCTGCGACGCAGCGGCGCGCCAATTCCAGTGTGTGTGATGAACGCTTCCATTACATCCCCAAATCTTTTGGCTCAGCTAGATGACCTAATATGGCAGTTGCGGCGGCAACTTGTGGTGAAACTAAATGGGTTCTGCCGCCTGGACCTTGTCGTCCTTCAAAGTTTCGATTCGAAGTTGATGCCGCGCGCTCGCCGCGACTCAATTTATCTGGATTCATCCCCAAGCACATTGAGCAACCAGCGCTACGCCATTCCGCGCCAGCACCGAGGAATACTTGATCCAGCCCTTCAGCTTCGGCTTGCAATCGAACTCGAGCGCTGCCTGGCACCACAATCATCTTTAAATTATTAGCCAGTTTCTTGCCTTTAATGATTTCAGCCGCAGCGCGCAAATCTTCAATGCGACCATTTGTGCAAGAACCTAAAAACACTGTATCAACGAAAACATCTTTGAGTTTGGTTCCTGGTTGTAAATCCATGTATTGCAGCGCTCGCTCTGCTGCAGTGCGCTCTACCGGATCACTAAATTGCGCTGGATCTGGTACCGCAGCTGATAGCGGCACACCTTGTCCTGGGTTTGTTCCCCAAGTGACAAACGGCGAAAGTGTTGCGGCATCCAAAATCACTTCATGATCAAACGTCGCACCATCATCAGTTGGCAGGGTACGCCAATACTCCAGCGCTTTTTCCCAATCTTTTCCTTTTGGTGCGCGATCTCGGCCCTCGATGTAGGCAAAAGTTGTTTCATCTGGCGCAATCATCCCAGCGCGTGCGCCACCCTCAATTGACATATTGCACATCGTCATGCGTCCTTCCATCGAAAGGTTACGCACTGCCTCGCCGCGATACTCCAAAACGTATCCCTGACCGCCGCCAGTTCCTATCTTGGCAATGATGGTCAAAATTAAATCTTTTGCGGTAACACCATCTGGCAATTTGTTGTTAACAGTTACTGCCATAGTCTTGAATTTTTTTAGCGGCAAAGTTTGAGTTGCGAGTACATGCTCAACTTCGCTGGTGCCAATGCCAAATGCCAATGCACCAAATGCGCCATGAGTTGAAGTGTGGGAATCACCGCAAACAATTGTCATGCCTGGTTGAGTTAGACCAGTTTGTGGTCCAACTACGTGCACAATTCCTTGTTCGGCATGACCAAGTGAATATCTCGGAACACCAAACTCATCGCAATTTTTACGCAGCGCTTCAACCTGAGCCCGCGAAATTGGATCTGCAATTGGTTTATCGATATTTAAAGTTGGCACATTGTGGTCTTCAGTTGCCACCGTCAAATCTGGCCGGCGAACTTTTCGACCAGCGGTTCGTAAGCCATCGAAAGCTTGCGGACTGGTTACCTCATGAACTAAATGCAGGTCCACATAAAGCAGATCTGGGCTGTTTCCTTCACCTTCGGCCACCACATGGGCATCCCATACTTTTTCAGATAGTGTCTTGGCCATCGAACTCCTTGGTTGAGGAGTCAAGAATACCTACAAATAAAAACAGCAGGCAGATCGCTAGATCTACCTGCTGTTTAGTTGTAGCCCCGACGGGATTTGAACCCGCGCTACCGCCTTGAGAGGGCGGCGTGCTAGGCCGCTACACAACGGGGCCAGATGGTGAAAATCGCTGGGGTACCAGGACTCGAACCTAGACTAACGGAACCAGAAACCGTTGGGCTGCCAATTACCCCATACCCCATTTGACACATTAAGGCTGCGAAAGCATACCTGAGCGTATTTTGCTCAGATCAACTACTTAGCACTGAAGCAATTCGAGCCATTGATCTGGCCTGACCGAGTAATTCCAATGATTCAAACAACGGTGGCGATACCCGGCGCCCGGTTACAGCAACGCGAACTGGGCCAAATGCACTCTTTGGTTTTAGCCCCATCTCATCTATCAACTTAGCGCGCAGCGCAGCTTCAATCTCAACTCGATTCCAAGTTACAACTGACCCAAGTGCTTCTTGTCCTGCTGCTAGTGCCGCCATTCCGGTTGCATCTAGCACTGCAGCTTTATCAATTTCATCAATTTGAAAGTTATCATCAGGCACAAACAAGAATCGCAACATCTCAACACCTTGCGACAAAGTTTCAATGCGCTCTTGAATCA
>WLEH01000085.1 GCA_009704345.1 Actinomycetota bacterium
CCGCAGGCAATACCGCCACCTTGATGCACACCTAATATCCCCTAAGGTTTTCCTATGTCTACCTCCGAAGTACCCCAAGGCCGTATTCGCCAGATCTTTGCTGCTTATCGAATGACCAAGCGCACCGATAAGTTTTTGCCGCTTATCTTGCTTAGCGTCTTTTTGATCACAATCGGCATTTCAGGTGCACTAGTAATTTTTCTAGTACCAGGACTATGGCTACAAATTATCTTCAGTGTCTCGGTGATTATGTTAGGCATAATTGCGGTGCTTTTTGTTTTCGGCAAACGAGCCGAAACTGCTGCCTACGCACAACTGGAAGGTCAGCCTGGAGCTGCAGTAGCAATTGTGCAGAACATGCGCAAATGGACCATAACGTCAGCTGTGGCGGCAGATCGAAATCAAAATTTGGTCCACCGCGCGGTAAGCCGTGCGGGTGTAGTACTAATTGCTGAAGGCGGCGCTGGTATCGGTGCGCTGTTATCAGGTGAGCGAAAACGCACCTTACGTTTTATTGGCGAAGCACCGTTAACTGAAATAGTTATTGGCAATACAACAACTACCGTGCCAATTAAGTCACTTCAGAAAAAACTTAAGAAACTGCCAAAGAAATTAAGTAAGTATGAAGCTGCTGGTCTGCGAAAGAAATTAGAAGCAGTTGGTGGCAGCAGCATTCCGGTGCCAAAGGGTCCTATGCCAAAGAGCACCAATATCCGAGTGCCACGCCAGTAATTAACCTCGTATAGCAACTAACTTAGTTGCTTTATCGTGTAAGCCTCGTTGATCCCGATCATAAATGACGGGTGGAATTACTAAGCAAACCAGCAATTGTCGAAGCGCTGCTTGAAAAATTGAGATGCGTCTGCCCGAGAGTGTTCTGATTTTGATTCCCATTATTCGATGACCGAATGAGCCACCAAAAAAAGCAATAAACAGCCAGGTATGGAGAAAAAATACCAACAAGGTAAAGATATCTAGTTCAGTCGTCATTCCTAAGGTGTCCCGAAAAAAAGTGGCCAGTAGCAATGCGCTAGCCCAATCAATAATAAGCGCCAAGATGCGCCGACCAAACCGGGCAATTGAATCTGGACCGGTCTCAGGCGCGCCAAGTCGCTCGCCTGGATAGCCAAACTCAATTCCTTGACTTTCCAAGGATTTTCGTGGCCCCTGCAGCCAGCCGGCCCAATCGCGACGATCAAACATGGCTAAACCTTAACTTGTAACCAGTTTGAAACAATTCAGTATCGGTGTGGAAACCCGCGTGACCTACAGTTCAGCCAGTTGAGCCGGCAGACCTGCCCGAGGAGGATAAATGTTCAAGACACCTGAGGAGCTTTTAAAGTACCTCAAAGACGAAGCTGTTGAATTTGTTGATGTTCGCTTCTGTGACCTAATTGGTCAGATGCAACACTTTAACGTGCCCGCACATGCGTTTAACGAAGATGCATTTACCGTTGGCATGATGTTTGATGGTTCATCGATTCGAGGTTTTCAAGCAATCAATGAATCTGATATGAAACTCTTGCCTGATGTGCAGAGTGCATTTATCGATCCATTTCGAATCAACAAGACCTTGGCATTGAACTTCAATGTGGTAGATCCCTTCACTGATGAGCCATACAGCCGTGACCCAAGAAATATTGCCGTTAAGGCAGAAAAATACCTAGCAGCTTCCGGCATTGCTGACACCGCATTTTTTGCGCCAGAAGCTGAGTTCTACATTTTTGATTCAGTTCGTTATCAGACTCGCGCAAATGGCTCAATGTATGAAGTTGATTCAATTGAAGCTGCTTGGAACATGGGCAAAGAAAAAGAAGATGACGGTGGACCAAACTTGGGCTACAAGACTCGCTTCAAAGGTGGCTATTTTCCAACGGGGCCAAACGATCAATTTGCAGACCTACGCGATGAAATGGTTCGCACCCTGGAAGCAGTTGGCCTAGAAGTTGAACGCGCCCACCATGAAGTAGGAACAGCTGGTCAAGCTGAGATTAACTACAAATTTGATACCTTGCTAAAGGCTGCTGATGACGTTCAGAAGTTTAAATACGTAATCAAAAACGTCGCTTGGGAAAACGGCAAAACCGTAACGTTCATGCCAAAGCCAATCTTTGGTGATAATGGTTCAGGTATGCACTGCCATCAATCGCTTTGGTCTGGCGGAAAGCCACTGTTCTATGACGAAGCAGGCTATGCCGGTCTTTCTGATATTGCTCGCTGGTACATCGGCGGTTTACTAAAGCACGCACCATCGCTTCTAGCATTCACCAACCCATCAGTTAACTCATTCCACCGATTAGTGCCAGGTTATGAGGCGCCAGTTAACTTGGTTTACTCAGCTCGAAACCGATCTGCTTGTATTCGAATTCCAATTACTGGAACATCACCTAAGGCAAAGCGAATTGAGTTCCGTGTGCCAGATCCAACTGCCAATCCGTATCTAGCATTCTCTGCTATGTTGATGGCTGGACTTGATGGCATCAAGAACCGTTTCGAGCCACCAGCGCCAGTTGATAAAGACCTTTACGAGCTGCCACCAGAGGAAGCAAAGAACGTAGCTCAGGTTCCAGGTTCACTTACCGAGGTTTTGGATGCGCTCGAAAAAGATCATGATTACCTCACTGCAGGTGGGGTGTTCACTTCAGATCTAATCGAAACTTGGTTGGAGTACAAGCGAAAGAACGAAGTAGATGCGATTCGCTTCCGTCCACATCCATATGAGTTCGAAATGTATTACGACTGCTAAAGCCCTCCTCTCCTTCAACAGCCCCCAGCAACCCTGGGGGCTGTTGGCATTTCTGGGCAATAAATCAATTGTTGCATTAATGCTATGTTGCATTTATACTACAAAGCATGAGCCGGAAACCTAAGTCAGATCAAGAACAAGTCGGCAATGCCGTGGAACAGCTGCGGCTGGCCGCTAACTTGTCCCGCCAAGAGTTGGCAGATCGGGTTGACGTTCACTACCAAACCATTGGATACATCGAGCGCGGCGAGTACTCCCCGTCATTAGTTCTAGCACTGCGAATAGCTGATGCGCTCAAAGCAAATGTTGAAGATCTTTTCTGGATCGAGGAGAACTGAAATGGAAAATGAATTAACCATTATTGCAATTATATTGGCAGGTCTAGCAGTCAACTATTTATGGGTTTACCCCAAGATTGCTGGCGATGATGTCCGAAAGATGGCTTGGTTAGATGCAGCTCTTTCACTATTGGTTTTTGGCATTGTCGCGATCTTCTTTTTTGGATCTGACGAAAGATTTAACTTACTCGGATTCGAAACAAACTGGGCCATTTTTACGCTCGTGGTTGGAGTTGTTATCGAGCTACCATTATTTTACTGGTACCTAAAGGCTCGAGGCTTAGGAAATCAGTACCGTGAAGCATTCGGATTTGGTGCTAGAGACAAAGAAACAAATTGGTTCACTAGCACGAGCGTTAAATCGGTAGAAAAACAGTTAAATGACACAAAGTGGGATGGCCTGCGCACACCCAAAGCAAAGCGAATTCTGGTCATCGGTTCAAATTTGGTTATCTTATTTGGTACTGGATTTCTATTTGGCGTAGGTGACAATTTATGGTCATCATACGCTGTGATCCACATCATCCTCATTTTTGCTTTTTGGTTTCTACTTCGACAGTCGGTTAGACTTGTTGCTGATGCCCCAGATGCCGCGCTGGATGAGCGCATGATTGCTGAAAGAGATAGAAGTTACTTTGAAGCTTATCGCTTGCTTGGTGGCCTTATTCTGACTTTAGCGACGGCACTCATGGTATTTGCCATTATTTCAGATGCCAGAAATACCTCCGTAGATGCGTTCTACTACAACCTAGAACTAACTTGGCCGCAAGTTCAAGGTTTATTCTGGATCACATTCGGATACGCCATGATGCTCCCTTCGATGGCAATGGCTTGGCGCCAAACGAGACGACAGCAACAGCACCTCTAGTACGACACAGATTAGATTGGCATCGGCAGTAGGCTGACTCCAATCTAATCTGGGTAAAGGGAAACAATGACCGCTGAAATACTTTTGGCCATCATGGTGGCATTAGTTTTGTTAAATTTTATGCTCGACTCGATGCTTGACTATTTGAATGATCGGTCTGCTCGATTTTCGAAGGAGCCAAGAATTGCCGAATTTTATGATCAGAATGAATATCAAAAGTCAACCAGTTACAGTCACGAAAAGTATAGATTTGGTGTAATTGATTCAACCCTAAGCGTGATCATTACCGTAGCTGCATTGACATTAGGTTGGTTTGCTTTTCTGGACGATTTGATAAGAGACTATCTCGCAAATGAATTGTTTATTTCATTAGGTTTCATTGCTATTCTCAGCCTAATTTCCTCAATCGTTAATTTACCTTTTGGTCTTTATTTTACTTTCAAAATTGAAGCTAAATATGGGTTCAATAAAACCACACTGCGCACTTTCATGACTGATCGAGTCAAAGGAGCAGTTCTCTCTTTAGCAATCGGTGGTCCGTTGTTAGCAGCAATTATTTTTGTATATCAACAATTCCCTGATTGGTTCTGGCTTATTGGTTGGGCGTTAGTTTCAGCCTTCTCGCTGCTTAGCTTTATGTTTGGTACTAAATTATTTTTACCCCTATTTAACAAGTTGCAGCCAGTTCCAGATGGTGAATTACGAGACGAAATCGAAAGATATTGCAAATCACAAGGGTACGCGATGTCCAAACTTTACGTAATGGATGGCTCTCGCAGATCTACTAAAGCAAATGCCTTTTTCTCCGGTATGGGTCGAACCAAAACTATTGTGCTCTTTGATACCTTGATCGAAAAACTTACTACGCCGCAAATTACTGCGGTGTTGGCACACGAAATTGGCCACTACAAGCGCAAGCACACGCTTACCATGTTTTTGTTGTCTAACTTGCAAACCTTCGCTTTGTTTGCGCTGCTTGGCTGGCTGCTTGGAAATCCAATTCTTTCTGAAGCACTTGGTGCATCAGTATCAAGTTTCCATATCGGAATTTTGGCATTCTTTTTGCTCTTCTCACCAATTTCATTAATTTTGGGACTAATTGATAACGCGCTTTCGCGCCGTAATGAATTTGAAGCCGATAAGTTTGCTCTTGACACTTATCCCAATTCCAGTGAGCACCTAAGAGATGCTCTGAAGAAGATATCGACTGATTCGCTAGCTAACTTAACGCCACATCCTTGGTATGTAAAGGTTCACTACACCCATCCGCCGATCTTGCAGCGATTGGCCAAACTTAGTTAGTAATGGTTTCTAACCACAGTTTTGCATAACGCTCCGAATCAACTTTTAGCGCTACAGCAACATCTCTCGCATCTGGCAGTGCTCGCTCATTTTCAACCGTATCTCGATATGGTCGACGATCCACCACTGTCATACCTCGCGCTGGACCCTTATCAGTGATTACTGCGGTTGGATATGTCTCCAAAACTAAACCCGCTGGATCAATTACCGCACAAACTGCACCCGCATCGCCAATTGTGATTGGGTAACCTAAAATTCCGGCAATGAATTCGCCAATTTCCCCAGCTAATTTCCCAGCTGGCAGGTCAGACTTTTTTAGGTTTGATAACTGTAGCTCTCCA
>WLEH01000086.1 GCA_009704345.1 Actinomycetota bacterium
AGTATGTTCGTGCGGCAAAGCCAAAGTCTAGATTGCTGAGTCTTGAGGGTGGTTTTCATGGTCGCACCATTGGTGCATTAAGTATCACTGGACAAATAGAAAAGAGAGAACCTTTTCAACCGCTATTGCAAAAAATTGATTTTACAGAACCCAACAATATTCGTAAATTGAAATCTATTAGTCGCAAAACTGGTGGTATTTGGTTGGAGATTATTCAAGGTGAGGGCGGTGTGCTACCGCTTACAGATGATTACTTGTCATCAGTTTCGAAAAGAGCCTCGGAGTTAAAGGCGCTATTAGTTGTTGATGAAGTACAAACGGGCATAGGTCGAACTGGAAATTGGTTCGCTTTTCAGGACACTGAACTAAAGCCCGACTTAGTGCCAATGGCTAAAGGCTTAGGTGGCGGGTTGCCAATCGGAGCGTTGGCTATTTCCAAAGATTACAAATCAGCAATTAGGCCAGGTGGGCATGGAACCACTTATGGTGGAAATCCAATCGCTGCTGCAGCTTCTTTAGCGGTATTGCAAACGATTGAGTCGCAAAATTTGCTTGAAAATGTAAATGTAATGAGTGATTTACTACGTATGGAATTATCAACGCTGCCAGGATTGAGTGAAGTACGTGGTAAAGGACTGTTACTTGGATTGGTTTTTGATCGTCCGATTGCAAAAGATATCGAATCTGCTGCCTTACATCTCGGATTGCTCATTAATGCAGTTCGGTCCAATGTGATTCGACTTGCCCCACCATTAAATATTTCTAAATCTGAAACTCTTGAGGCTGTTCAAATTTTGCAATCTGCGGTTAAGCAGGTGGAATAATGATTGATAACTCATTGCCAAATACTCGCGGTGCGAGACTCTCCGCCATCTCCCAATTACTGAATAAAAAGAAGTTACGGTCACAACGAGAGTTGGCGCAGGAATTAGCAAATCTCGGGATAGACGTTGCTCAACCGACTTTAAGCCGAGATCTAGATGATCTTTCTGTGACAAAGAATCGAGCCGGGTTTTATATTCTTGGCGTAGCAGAAGACATTACGTATCAACGACTTGGGAAAAGCTTGAAGGATCTACTGATTTCAATTGATGTAAGTTCACAATTATGTGTGCTGCGCACCCCACCCGGCGGCGCGCATTTATTGGCGGGTGCAATCGATCAAGCCAAGGTTGAGGGAGTTCTTGGCACAATTGCTGGCGACGACACCATCATGATGATCACCAAAGATGGCAATAGTGCTGCCAGAATTATGAATGAATTTTTAGCTATGACAGAGAACAGCAATCGAGAGAAGGAATAAGATGGCGAAAAATAGAGTGGTGTTGGCATACTCGGGCGGATTGGATACCTCGGTTGCCATTGGTTGGCTTGCAAAAGATCTAAACGCAGACGTTATTGCGGTTGCAGCCGATGTTGGTCAAGGTGGCGAGAATATGGAGGTCATTCGACAGCGCGCATTGGATTGTGGTGCAGTTGAATCAGTTGTGCTTGATCTCAAAGATGAATTTGCCAAGGAGTACTGCTTGCCAGCATTAAAAGCAAACGCTCTTTATATGGATAGATATCCAGTTGTTTCTAGTTTGTCCCGTCCGTTGATCAGTAAACATCTAGTTACTGAGGCACAGCGCCATAAGGCAACAATAGTTTCACATGGCTGCACCGGTAAAGGTAATGACCAAGTTAGATTTGAAGTTAGCATTGGAGCGCTTGACTCATCTCTCGATATTGTGGCACCGGTTAGAGATAGTGGCATGACTCGAGACAAGGCGATTGCTTTCGCATCAGAGAACAATTTACCTATCGATGTAAACAAGAAATCACCATACTCGATTGATCAGAATGTTTGGGGTCGAGCAATTGAAACTGGATTCCTTGAAGATATTTGGAACGCACCTATTGAAGATATTTATTCTTACACCAGCGCACCTAACGCAAGCAGCGCTCCTGATGAAGTTTTAATTTCATTTAAAGACGGAGTCCCAGTTGCAATTGATGGGAAGCCAGTTTCCATGCTCGAAGCGATTATGCAGTTGAACACGAGAGCTGGCGCACATGGTGTGGGGCGAATTGACATGGTGGAAGATCGACTAGTCGGAATTAAGTCTCGCGAGGTATATGAAGCACCAGGTGCTATTGCGTTAATTACTGCCCATCAAGAACTCGCTAATGTCACCATGGAGCGAGAACTTGCTCGCTTTAAGCGCGGGGTAGATCAGCGATGGACAGAATTAGTTTATGACGGTCTTTGGTTTACGCCGCTGCGCAGAGCATTGGATTCATTCATTAATGAGGCTGAAATAGGTGTGACTGGTGATATCAGAATGGAATTGCATGCTGGCAAAGCAACTGTGACTGGTAGACGCAGCGAACAGTCCCTTTATTCATTTGACCTTGCAACCTATGACACAGGTGACACCTTCGATCAATCAATGGCTAAAGGATTCATCGAAATTTTCGGAATGACTACTAAATTGGCAGCCGAACGAGATCGAAAGTATCGAAATGGCAACTGAAGAAGCTGGCAAACTTTGGGGTGGCAGGTTTAAAGATCCTGCCTCACCGGAGTTAATGGCTATTTCTAGATCAGTACATTTTGATTGGCGACTAGCTAGATACGATTTATTGCAAACCATGACGCATACCTCAGCGCTGTTAGATGTAGGAGTTATTAGCGCAAGCGAATTCGATGCACTGAAGAAATTGATCAGCGAAATTTCGTCTGGTATTTCCGCTGGAAAAATCAATTATCAAGATCATGATGAGGACGTTCATTCGGCAATCGAACGAATTATTACTGAAGCTCTGCCCGATATCGGAACCAAGATTCGGGCAGGTCGTAGTAGAAATGATCAAATCGCTACTGACTTAAGGCTTTATTTACGAGATGAAAATCAAGAAATCGTTAAATTGGTTCTTCTGCTGATTGAAGCAATCTTGGCGCAGGCGGTAGCTCATGTTGACACACCAGCCCCTGGGTTTACTCACCTGCAGCATGCCCAACCGGTAACTCTCGGTCATGAATTAGCAAAGCATGCACACGCATTACTGCGAGATTGTGATCGGGCGATTGAAATAGATCGTCGGATTGCAATTTCGCCGTTAGGTTCAGGCGCGCTAGCTGGTTCAAATTTTTCGCTTAATGTTGAGAAACTGGCGGGTTTGCTTGAATTCAATAATGCCGCCGGGAACTCATTGGATGCGGTATCGGATCGAGATTATGCAGTCGAATTGGTCTTTAACTTTGCCATGATTGGCATGCATCTTTCGCGCTTGGCCGAGGAGATAATCCTCTACACCACGACCGAATTTGGTTTCGCCAAGCTTCATGATTCTTGGTCAACCGGTTCTTCGTTAATGCCACAAAAGAAGAATCCTGATATCGCAGAATTGACTCGCGGAAAAACCGGACGATTGATTGGTAATTTAGTTTCTATTTTAACCATGCTTAAAGCTCTACCGTTTGCCTATAATCGTGATTTGCAAGAGGACAAAGAATCTATTTTCGATAGCGTTGATCAACTAAAGTTGACATTGCCGGCCATGACAGGATTGATCACCACTTTGCTATTTGATAAAGAAAAAATGGCGTTGAGTGCCAACACTGGCCATGCTGCTGCAACAGATGTGGCAGATTACTTGGTGCGCAAAGGGGTCCCGTTCAAGGAAGCGCATCAGCTAACTGGTGAGTTGGTAATACTTGCAGAAGCTATCGGGGTAGATATTAGTGACTTGGAATTTAGCCACTTTCAAAGTAAATCGGGATTTTTTGAACCTGATATTACTGAATTACTAAAAACAACAGCTGTGATCTCGGCTCGCAGTTCAAAGTTAGGCACCGCTCCATTGTCGGTTTCGCGCCAAATCCAAGAACTGCACCAACAGGTGGATAGAATCAGAAACTGGACAAGTAATCCGTTAGTGCAGTTACCGTAGCGCAATCTAAACAGGAAGTGAATTAATGACGCCGATACTAAGTGAACTTCAGTCTCGCGGCTTAATTCACGATACAACCGATGCAGATGAGTTAGCATCAGCGTTACAAAAGGGTTTGACGTTTTATGTCGGTTTTGATCCCACCGCGCCATCGCTTCATATTGGAAACTTGGTGCAAATTCTCACTGCCAAGCGGTTGCAAATGGCGGGAAATCGGCCGCTGGCATTAGTTGGTGGTGCAACCGGATTAATTGGGGATCCGAAAATGTCTGGTGAACGCACCTTAAACGAAGCGGAAGTAGTTGAAGAATGGTCAAATCGGCTGCGGTTACAGTTGGCTAAATTCTTTGAATTCAACGGTCCACACGCAGCAACAATGGTGAATAACTATGACTGGACCCACGGAATTGATGTCTTGGAATTCCTCCGGGATATCGGTAAACATTTTTCAGTGAATCGAATGCTAGATCGAGAGGCTGTTGCTGCAAGGTTGGCTGGAGCGGGTATTTCATTTACCGAATTTAGTTATCAAGTACTGCAAGCGTACGACTATCTGCATTTACACCGAGAATACAACGCGGTACTACAAACGGGCGGTAGCGATCAATGGGGGAACTTAACTGCAGGAACAGATTTAATCCGACGGGTTACTGGAAATATTGTCCATGCTCTTTGTACGCCACTTCTTACGAAGTCCGATGGTGGTAAGTTTGGTAAAACTGAAGCAGGAACTGTTTGGTTAGATCCTGAGCTAACTTCACCATATGCGTTTTATCAATTTTGGCTAAACACTGATGATCGGGATCTGGCCAAGATGCTCAAGGTTTTTTCATTCAAATCACTAGCCGAAATTGAAGAACTAGTGGCCGCATCAATTACGGAACCTCATCTGCGAATTGGTCAGCGAGCACTAGCGCAAGAGATGACGGCGATGGTGCATTCTGAGCAAGATATGCAACAGGCAGAAGCGGCAGCGGCGTTACTTTTTGGCAACGGTGACCTTTCAACTATTTCAGAACCAGCCTTGATTGCAGCTTTAGATGAAGCAGGATTAGTGGAAGTTAAGTTAGTTGCAGGGGAGTTGCCGTTGTTGCCCGATTTATTGGTGGCCGCTGGAATTGTGAAATCCAAAACAGAAGCCAGGCGAATGATTGGCGAAGGCGCGGCCTGGGTGAATAATCAGAAATGGACTGATGAAAATGCCAAGATACCGTTAGAAACACTGCTATTTCAGCGTTTTTTGGTGCTCAGACGGGGCCGGAAAACCATCGCTGGAATAGAGATAATTGGCTAGATTTGGCTTAGCTACCCCCCGGTTTGTCTCCTCACAAATCGGGGGGTATTGTTTCCCACTCGCCCTTAGTCTGGCCGCAAGGCCTGAATGAGTGCGCGCTCGTACCTTGAGAACTCAACAGCGTGATAATGTCAATGCAAAGTTTTATTTATTTAAATCCCGTTTGTGGTAACACAAATTGGATTCCTTTGGGATTGATAGATGCTTTACGCAGATTAATTAATTAATCAAGCACAACAGCAACTGTCATGCCAAGACAAACTAACTTTTATGGAGAGTTTGATCCTGGCTCAGGACGAACGCTGGCGGCGTGCTTAACACATGCAAGTCGAACGATGAAGTTCCTTCGGGAATGGATTAGTG
>WLEH01000087.1 GCA_009704345.1 Actinomycetota bacterium
ACCTGCAACACATTCTTTGCAGCACTTTGCATGCCAAAAGAAATACGGTTAATGCCAAGATCAAAATATCCTTGCAGTGAGGACTTGGTGACCGAATCGGGATTTGCTTCTAACGTTATTTCAATATCTGGTGCAAATTTGTGACTTATTTTGCTAAAAATATTTTCATATTCACCCGGTGCCAACATCGATGGTGTGCCACCACCAATAAAGATAGTTGAGATTTCTGGTAACTCACCTAACACCTTATTTGCTAATTCCAGCTCTGCCAAAATGGCAGCTGGCCAATTGGCTGCCGTAAAACCCGCCAGCTCAGTTGCGGTGTAAGTATTGAAGTCACAATAACCACAGCGCTTGGCGCAAAAGGGAACATGCAAGTAAAGCCCAAACTTACGCTTAGACAAACTCGCTAATGCGGCAGCAGGTAACGAGCCATCAAGTGGTGGCGTAGCTCCGTCAGGCTGTTTTGGCACTCTCAGAGTAAATACCATCAACCAAGTCTTGGTACTTCTGCATCACTCGGGAGCGTCGCACCTTCAAACTTGGCGTCAATTCATCAGCTTCGATCGAAAGATCCTTAGGCAGCACGCGGAACTGTTTGACCTGCTCCCATTGATTCAAGCCAGCATTCAGCGCATCAATTTCACTTTGCAATTGAGCTAGCACCGATGGATTTTCGCGCAGCTGGTCATAACCACCAGCTAACTTATTTCGCTCCGCGAATGCCGTCAACCCCTCTGGATCTAGCGCAATTAGTGCGGATACGAAGTTTCGATTAGCAGCAACTACCAAGATGTGAGATGCGATTTGAGTTACTGCCTTGAACTTAACTTCAATTGTGGTTGGGGCGACAAATTTTCCAGAACTAGTTTTCACCACATCGCGCTTACGATCGGTAATTTTAATTCTGCCTTTAGCATCAATCTCACCAATATCACCGGTGTATAGCCAGCCATCGGCATCAAATGCTTTGGCATTTTCTTCTGGCAAATTGTGATAACCACGCATCAATGCTGGGCTCTTAATCAATAGCTCGCCGTCGGCAGCAAGTTTCACCTGTGTGCCCGGGAATGGATCGCCAACATAACCAATTGCCGTTTCCCATGGTCGAGACATTGCGGTTGCTGGGCCTGATTCAGTTAAACCCCAACCTTCCAAAATCTTTAGGTTAGCTGCCGCAAACCAAGTATTGATCTCAGTTGATAAGGCAGCCGCACCGGAAATAAAGTAGCGGATATTGCCACCAAATCGAGCATGTAATTTATGGAATACCAACTTTTCTGCAATTTTGTACGCTGGCGATTTCTTTCCGCTATCTAAATCACCCGAAAGCGCAGCTTTTGTGCCAACTTTAAATGCCCAATTGAATATCTTTGCCTTAGCGCCACCTTCGTGCGCCACATCTGCAGTAACTTTGGCATGCACTTTCTCAAAAATACGCGGCACTGCGGCCATAAAGGTGGGCTTAACGTCACCTAAGTTTTCTACGATCTTTGGCACGCGACCATCAATTGCAGTTTGGAAACCAATTTGCAGATGCAGCACTGAAAGAACTTTGCCAAATGAATGTGCTAGCGGTAGCCATAGTAATTGCACGTCTTGTGCGGTCAAGACACCTAAAGATTCAATGGATGCGGCTTGATAAGTGAATCCTTTGTGCATTAACTCCACACCTTTTGGCTTGCCAGTTGTCCCTGAGGTGTAAATCAAAGTTGCCAAGGTATCGCCGCTGATGCGGGCAATGTGATCATTGACCACGTTTGGACTTGATTCCAGTAGTCGCTTACCACGACGACCCAGCTCCTCTAACGTAATTACAAAATCACCGTCACCAGCACCATCGAATACCACAATGTTCTTAACGCGAGGCGTGCGAGATTTAATTGATAGATATTTATCCACTTGTTCTTGATTCTCTGCAAAAATAACAATTGAACCTGAGTCCGAGATAATGTGAGCGGCATCTTCAATTCCCGTTGTTGGATACACCGTGGTGGTTGCAGCTCCAGTTAGCAAAATTGCAAAGTCAGCTACCATCCACTCGTATCTAGTGTTAGATGCAATTGCGACTCGATCATTATCAATCACCCCTAGTGAGATTAAGCCGGCGGTATAGGAACGTACCTGCTGATCCAAATCGCGCCAGGTGTATTTCTTCCAACCTGGATCAGTTGGTTGCCAGAACGCCACTGTGTCTGGCGAAGTTTTGACTCGATTGACAAACATCTGTGCCACGTTTGCTTGAGGCGTTGGAATCTGCGCGTTCAGATCTCCGGTAATAGTCACATTCATCTCCTGACTAACTGTTGGCCCGAGATTAGGGGGAACTGGGTAGTAACGAAAGGGGGGAAGTTAACTTTTTACGCTTTTGGCATCGCCGTTATTTGTGGCAAGCGCAGCGATAAAGGCTTCCTGAGGAACTTCGACCTTGCCGACCATCTTCATCCGCTTTTTACCCTCTTTTTGCTTCTCCAGCAATTTTCGCTTTCGGGTGATATCGCCGCCATAGCATTTCGCCAGCACGTCTTTCCGAATCGCACGAATGGTCTCGCGAGCAATAATCCGAGCGCCAATTGCTGCCTGAATAGGCACTTCAAATTGCTGCCTTGGAATTAACTCCCGCAATTTAGTAGCCATCTGCACGCCATAGTTATATGCCTTGTCCTTATGAACAATGGCCGAGAAGGCATCAACTGCATCGCCATGCAACAAAATATCAACCTTTACCAGATCAGCTGATTTTTCAGTTGTGAATTCATAATCCAACGAGGCATAGCCACGAGTTCGCGATTTCAGCGAATCAAAGAAATCAAACGCAATCTCAGCTAGCGGTAACTCATAACGCATCTCAACTCGCTCTTCGGATAAATAATCCATTCCCAGCAAGTTGCCACGGCGAGATTGGCATAACTCCATTATTGCCCCAATAAATTCTGATGGCGAAATAATTGTGGCGCGAACCATCGGCTCAAACACCATGGCAACTTTGCCAGTTGGATATTCACTTGGGTTAGTAACAATCAACTCAGTGCCATCATCCATCTGAACTCGGTAAATTACGTTTGGCGCAGTTGAGATTAGATCTAAATTAAATTCACGCGATAATCGCTCGCGCACAATTTCTAAATGCAACAAACCAAGAAAGCCGCAGCGAAAACCAAAGCCAAGCGCGGCGGAAGTTTCTGGTTCATAAGCTAATGCCGCGTCGTTAAGTTTCAATTTATCCAGCGCATCGCGCAGCGCTGGATAATCGGAGCCATCCATTGGGTATAACCCTGAGAACACCATTGGCTTTGGTTCTTGATAGCCACCCAACGCATGAGCTGCTGGTTTGCCCGAAATTGTTACCGTGTCACCAACTTTTGATTGTCTGACATCTTTTACACCAGTGATTAAGTAGCCAACTTCACCAGCTACTAATCCAGCTGCTGAAGTTGGTTCTGGTGAAATCACGCCAACTTCTAATAACTCATGAACTTCATTGGTTGACATCATCAAAATTCGATCACGCGCTCTAATCGCGCCATCGACTACTCGAACGTAAGTAACCACACCACGATAAACGTCATACACTGAATCGAAAATTAACGCGCGCGCTGGCGCCGATGGATCACCTTTTGGCGATGGCACCTGCTCCACAATTGCGTGCAATAAATCTGTCACGCCTTCACCAGTTTTTGCACTAACGCGCAACACTTCAGCTGGATCACAGCCAATTATTTTTGCTAACTCATTTGCATATTTTTCTGGCTGTGCACTAGGTAGGTCAATTTTATTGAGCACTGGAATGATCTGCATATCGTTTGCTAACGCAAGATATAAATTTGCAAGTGTCTGCGCTTCAATTCCTTGTGCCGCATCAACTAATAAAATCGCACCTTCACAAGCGGCAAGGGATCGAGAAACTTCATAAGTAAAGTCAACGTGGCCGGGCGTATCAATCATGTTCAATACGTAATCTTGACCATCGCGGCCAACCCACGGCAATCTAACTGCTTGTGATTTAATTGTGATGCCGCGCTCTCGTTCAATATCCATTCGATCCAGATACTGCTCGCGCATCTGCCGAGCATCCACAACGCCAGTTAGCTGCAGCATCCGGTCGGCCAGGGTGGACTTGCCATGGTCAATGTGGGCGATGATGCTGAAATTGCGCAGCACCGCTTGGCTGGTCGACCCGGGCATAGGTTTAGTCACGGGGCGAATATTGGCACGGACTGGCTTCGGATACACTGCGCCTTCGGTCTAGACGGCTAGAACCGCCTATCGCCTAGGGGCAATAGGACTTATCGACAAGCGAGCAGAGACACCCGTGGCAAACATCAAATCTCAGATTAAGCGAGTAAAGACCAACCGAGCTGCTGAAGAGCGCAACAAGCCAGTTCGATCTGGGCTTAAGTCCAAGATTCGTAAGTTCCGCGAAGCTGCTGCAACTGGCGATGTGGCGCAAGCAGAAGCTGCGTTTAAAGATGCCGCGAAGGCGCTAGATAAGGCTGCATCAGCTGGCGTGATTCATAAGAATCAGGCTGCTAATCGCAAGTCAGCAATTGCGCATAAGTTAGCTTCGCTGAAGAAGTAATTACTTCCGCGCGATATCTACTAAGAATTTTTCCACTACCGCAGTTCTAGCGGTTTCATCCATGCCAATGCCATCTGCGCCACCTTTTAGTTGCGCATCTATTTCCGCTAAGCGATTTGCAAAATAAGCTAACGCAGCAGGTTTCCATCCTCTGGCAACTTGCCGTAGTGCACGAACTTTCCACGCCATACTCTCTGACCAACCAATGCTGCGAGCAATCTCTTCATCGCTTTGACCAGCAGGCGCACCCATGATTCGAACCATCGAACGTAGATCAGTTGCAATTGCTGCTATTACTTGAACGTTTGCACCAGCGCCATCGTTTAGCACCATCCATCTAAATTTTTCCAGCGCTTGCGCTAAATCGCCAGACCAAAGTCGATCTGAAACATGATAACCGCGAATCTCGGCGATTCCATCAAAATACTGATTCACCATTTCCGCTGTGATGTTGCCCGTAGTGGCAGCGGTGATTTGATCAATTGCGCCAGCTAGCAACCTAATGTCATCGCCTAATGAAGTTCGCAGCGCATCAACTGCATCCGGCGAAATCTTTCGCTTGAATCGCACAGCTTCAGCAGTGACAAATGCCTTCATGTCTCGAGCGCCAGAAATATCTTTAGCCTCAACAACTTCACAAACTTCCTTTAGCGCAGCAAGTAACTTTTTATTTTTATTGCCATGGCGATGACGAACAATCAGCAATAGTTCAGAGTCATTAATTGCAACTACTTCGAGCAATTCTGCTGCGGCTGCCTCATCGAGCAATTCTGAACCAACTATGACCACGAGTCGATTGCCACCTAGCAGCGTGGCAGAAGTGGCAGCAAAAATGTCGCCTGGTCGCAGTTCATCGGAAACCTCAAGTGTCACTAAATCGTATTCACCAAGTGCCGCAAGCTGCGTACGTATAGCTGCCACCGCACGCTCGGCTAGGAATTGTTCCGTGCCAGTAATTAGGGTGCGACTTGCTAGTTCCACTGGCACAGCATGCCATGAAGTTACCTC
>WLEH01000088.1 GCA_009704345.1 Actinomycetota bacterium
AGCCAGGATGACTTGCCAAGAATGGATACCGCACTTGCTTGATCAAGTTGTGCTTGCTCAAAAATTCAGCAATAGCAAGTGCGCTTTCGCTCATCCGAGTTACCCTCATGGTTAGAGTCTCTAGTGATTTCAATACGGTCCACGCTGTAAACGGACTCATTGCCGGTCCAGTATGTCGAATAAATTGCTCTAGATGTTCTGAAATATATTCACGACTACCCAATACTGCGCCACCTAAGGTGCGACCTTGGCCATCAATATGTTTGGTAGTGGAATAAACCACAACATCCGCGCCCAACTCCAGTGGCCGCTGCAAAACCGGTGATGCCATGATGTTGTCGACAATAACTATTGCGCCAGCATTGTGTGCCAACTCACTAACCATTCTCAAATCAATAATCTCTAACATTGGATTGCTTGGTGTTTCGACAAAAACAACTTTGGTTGGCTTTGCTAGCGCTTTTTCCCAATCAGTCTTATTGTTGCCGTGAACAAACTCAACTTCAACGCCCCATTTAGGCAGTATTTCAGAGAGCACGACATAACAGGAAGAAAACATGGCGAATGAGGCAACAACTCGATCTCCCTTGGCAACAACTGATGCAACTGAAGCAAACATCGCTGCCATTCCGCTGGCAGTTGCCATGGCCGCCTCAGCACCTTCTATTGCGGCAAGTCGAGTTTCAAACATAGCAACGGTTGGATTATTAAATCTGCTATAAACGAAATGATCTGTATCGCCGCTAAAGGAATTAGCTGCCTCTTCGGCGGAGGCATAAGTAAAGCCGCTAGTTAAATAAAGCGCCTCGCCTGTTTCACCAAATCCGCTGCGAGCCAGTCCCGCTCTAACTGCCAGTGTCTCTGGTTGCAGCTCCCAATCAACTTTGGGTTCACCAGTTGGACTGTGATATCCCCAGGGGCGATGTTGCTTGGTCATGCCGCAAATCTTAGTCATTACGAGAAAGGTGAGATAGCGGCAATAGATGATTCTGACTGCTAACCATGCTAGGAATATGCCATGGCTAACCAATTCAGATCACCAATATTCGAACTAAGCGATGATTACGTATCGCAATCTGCCGCATTAAGCCCAATCTCGGCGACCAGTTTGGGCATCTCTGGGTATAACCATCAACTAGATGATTTTTCCCTAGCTGGCACGCAGCGCGCTGCCGATCTCACCAAACGCACTCTTGGTGCGCTGAGCATGCTGGACCCAATTGATGAAGTTGATCAGATTGCAAAAGCAGTTTTGGAAGAGCGAATGCGATCGAGTTTGGCGCTGCATGATTCGCGGGAGCGCCACATTCTATGGAATGTGATTGCGTCACCAGTTTCGCGAATTCGCCAAGTGTTTGAGCTGATGCCAAAAGAGTCGGCCGCTGATATTGATGCAATCACGGCAAGAATGCATGCCATAGCTGATGCTCATAAATCTTGGATGGGAACAATTGAAGAGCTGGCGCACACCGGCAAGCGCACCGCTCAGCGGCAAGTCACCGCAATTGCTACCCAATTGGAAACGATTAGTAAAGGCGCATACTCCAATATTGCCGCCAAAATAGATCCAGCGGGAAAGAATCCTGAATTGCATGCTGCTGCTAAAGCAGCTGAAGCATCATGCGCTCAAACGGGTGCCTGGTTACGCGAAACTTATCTACCGCTGGCCAATCCAGCAGATGCAGTAGGGGAAGAGCGCTACGCGTTATGGTCAAGATTTTTTACTGGTGCCAATTTAAACTTGAAGGCCACTTATGAGTGGGGTTTAGAGGATTTAGCTCGAATTCATGATCGAATGTGGAAAGTGGCAGCCAAAATTAAGCCAGGAGCAACTAGTTTGCGTGAGGTTGCTGATCATTTAGAACAAGATGAACGCTACCTAATTCATGGTGAAGATAATTTGCTTAAGCGGTTATCTAGTTTTATTGAGGAATCAGTTCGCAACCTTGATGGTGTGTATTTTGATATTGATGATCGAATTAAGAACTGTGAAGCGCGCCTAGCGCCGCAAGGTGCGGCAGCAGCGCCTTACTACATGGGGCCAAGCGAAGATTTATCCAGACCTGGAACAACTTGGTATCCAACGCTGGGCAAGACAACATTTGGTTGGTGGCACATTGCCTCCACCTGGTATCACGAAGCCGTCCCAGGCCATCACTTGCAAGTAGCCACTGTGGCAGTTGAGAAAGAACGGTTGAGTCGATTCCAACGCAGTAGCACTTTCATTAGCGGACACGGTGAAGGATGGGCACTTTATGCCGAGCGCTTTATGGATGAGCTAGGTGCGTTTGATGACCCAGGCCTCGAAATGGGCTACCTCTCCGCGCAAGCAATGCGTGCCACTCGAGTTGTAATTGATATTGGGATGCATCTTGGTTACACCAATCCAGATGGCAAATTGTGGGATGCGGAAACTGGGTTTAGAGCATTGGTTGATCAAGCATTAGTGAACGAGGATTTTGCTCGAAGCGAGATTGATCGCTACTTGGGCTGGCCTGGTCAAGCGATTGCCTACAAGGTAGGGGAGCGAGTATGGCTGCGTGCTCGCGAAGATGCGAAAAATCGATTAGGTGCAAAGTTCAACATTAAGAACTTCCATAATTACGCGCTGAAACTTGGTCCGATGGGACTAGATCCGCTAGAAGCGACCCTTGCCAACTGGCAAGGTAACTAATCTCCAGATCGGATTTTTAATTGAGTTCACTTGGTATTGGGTTTAACCGACTCTGGGCTGCCAGTTTGACAGGTAATTTGGCCGATGGTTTATTGCGAACAGCTGCACCGCTACTGGCAGTTTCGCTCACCACCGATCCGGTTTTGATTTCTCTACTTGGCGCAATAGTGATGTTGCCTTGGTTATTTTTTGCTATTCCAGTAGGTGGCATTGTTGATCGAGTTGATCGACGCAAAGCCATTGCCATCTCGAATGCGGCAAGATTTTTAGTTGCAGCTGGAGTGGCAGTAATTGTTTCCCTGGATGCGATGACAATCGAACTCCTATTTCTCGGCGCATTCATAATTGGTATCTGTGAAGTGGTAGCCGATACTGCGGCGCAAGCAATGGTGCCGCAAATTTTGGATAAATCGCAATATGAGTCTGGCAACTCGCGACTCCAAATGTCTGAAACAGTGGTCTCACAATTTGTTGGTGCACCTGCTAGCGGTTTTCTTTATGCTGCCGCAATATTTTTACCATTTGCTGCAACCGCATTAGGGTTTATTGTGGCGGCAGTATTGGTGCTTTTGATTCCAAGAAATTATCAGCGCGATTTATCTCAAGTATCAATCAAATCTGATGAAAAGTTTTTAACGAGTTTGAGTTTCGGTCTCAAATATTTGTATCAAGACAAAAAATTGTTTCGGTTAGTTTTGACCACAACTGCAATTGGATTTGCTTATTCAGCAAGCAGTGCAGTGGTTGCCTTGTTCATGATTGAAGATCTTGGCGTTGCGCCAATGTATTTTGGTGTGGTGCTCACAGTGCAAGGTGTTGGCGCATTATTGGGGGCTGCTACCACCACTTACTGGACAAAACGTTTTGGTCGGTCAGACGTGTTGGCAATCACTATTTTGTTGACATCAGTCAATGTTTTTGTTACAGGGTTGTCATCCAACATATTGGTATTTGCTGCAATTACATCAATAACTGGCTATCTCATTTCAATCTGGAATATTTTGTTGATGAGCACCTATCAGGATTTGATTCCAAACGAATTGTTTGGACGCATTCATGGTGCACGACGAACTTTGGTTTGGGGCATGATGCCACTTGGTTCGATTTTGGGCGGATTCATTGCTCGAATTGACTTGGCGGCGCCATTCTTAGTAGGCGGTATTGCCGCAACCGTTGTCGCACTTCTCAACTACCGGTTCATTACAACACTTGTCAAAAAGCCATAAATCAGCCAATAGCACCCAATGGCGCTGCACAGCTTCTAGAAAATCGATTCAAAGCACGAGATTGTGACGCCCTTTCATTATGACCACCCATTAATCTAAAAGGTTCTGGCTGGAGTAGATTTCTACCCTAAAACTAAGGTGATTTATGAATTTAGCTATATCGGCCACCGACCTGGTGAAGACTTACCCAAAGGGTAAAGTTCGAGCCCTTGATAACCTCTCATTGGAGGTGCAAGAGGGGACCGTGTTAGGTGTGCTTGGTCCAAACGGAGCAGGCAAGACCACTTGCGTGCGAGTGCTAAGTACGCTGTTGAAGCCCGACTCCGGGTCGGCAACAGTTGCTGGCATAGATGTCATCAATCACCCAGACCAGGTAAGAAAACTAATCGGACTCTCTGGTCAATATGCAGCAGTTGATGAATCTTTAACCGGCTGGGATAACTTGGTTATGTTCGGCCGGCTCTATCACTTATCAAATTCGCAGGCAAAGGCTCGAGCCACCGAGCTGCTAGAGCAATTCAAGTTAACTGATGCTGCAAAGCGAGCAATCACCACATATTCCGGTGGAATGCGTCGTCGCCTTGATTTGGCTGCCGCACTAATTGTGCGTCCGAAAGTTTTATTCTTGGACGAACCAACTACTGGACTTGACCCACGCGGCCGCCTTGATATGTGGGATGTCATTAAAGATCTTGTTGCTGGTGGTACCACATTATTATTGACAACTCAGTATTTAGAAGAAGCAGACCAGCTAGCTGATCGAATCGCCGTTATTGATCATGGCAAAGTAATTGCAACTGGTACTGCAGATGAACTAAAGACACAAGTAGGTGGCGAGAAACTAGAAGTAACAGTTGCCCCAGGCAGCCTTGCTGCTGCAAAGGCCGCCCTGGAATTAATTTCAGGGAACGACGCTTTTGTTGACGAGCAGTTTAATCGAGTGGCAGTTGCGGTAAGTGGTGGCAGCAGTGCGCTAACTGATGTAGTGCGAGCGCTTGATAGCAGATCAATTGCAATTATGGACTTAGCGCTCAAGCGACCTTCATTAGACGATGTGTTTTTAGCGTTGACTGGACATGTTGCTGAAACTGAACCAGAAGTAGAAGTTAAGGGGCGCCGCCGATGAGTGCGATTAAAGATGGATTGATCATCACAAAGCGACAATTGCTACAGCTAAGTCGCGTTCCTGAAGTTTTGATTTTTTCTACAATACAACCGGTAATGTTCGTTTTGTTATTCCGTTATGTTTTTGGTGGCGCGATTGATACACCAGGTACTGATTATGTTCAATTTTTAATGCCGGGTATTTTCGTTCAAACCGTGGCATTCACCTTGGCCACCACTTCAGTTGGCTTAGCAATGGATATGACTAAGGGCTTGATTGATCGATTCCGTTCGTTGCCGATCGCTCGCTCGGCAGTTATTCTGGGTCGCACTCTAGGAGATGCCACCTTAAACATTGTGGTCTTAGTCGTTATGGCCCTAACTGGACTAATTGTAGGTTGGCGCCCAAGTTCTTCGATCATCTCAATTTTGGCAGGCTTCTTGCTATTAATGCTTTTTGGCTATGCGATGTCTTGGATTGGCATATTAATTGGACTATCAGTTCGAGATGCGAGAACTGCAAACAAT
>WLEH01000089.1 GCA_009704345.1 Actinomycetota bacterium
GCCCATGGACGAGACCCCTACGAAGCCGCCCTCGCCCGCCTGCCGCCCGCCCGGCGTGCGCGCCGTCCGGCATCGCAGGGCTGACGGCACCGAGACCCTCTACTGGTATTGCCGCCTCACCGGCATCCGCCTGCCCGACATCGCCGATCCAGGCTTCGCCGCCGCCGTCGCCGCCGCCCGCCACCAGCCCGCGGCGCGCTACGCGCCCGGCAGCCTCGGCGAGCTGCTGGCGGACTGGCGCCGCTCCCCCGAATACCGCGCCACCGCGCCGAACACCCAGCGGAACCGCGAACGCTACCTGGCCCTGCTGGACGCGGCGGAGTGGTCCACGCGCCAGGTCGCCGGCCTCGAGATGGAAGGGGTGCGCCAGCTCCGCGCCGAGCTGCTGACGCTGCGGGACATGCTCGCCGATCGCCGCGGCGCCGGCGCGGCCTCCGTCTTCGGGCAGACCGTCGCAACCGTCTTCGCCTGGGCGGTGGAGCGCGGCCGCATGGCCTTCTCGCCGCTGGCGCAGCTCAAGGGCATGCGCCTCGGCCACATCCCGCCCTGGACCGAGGCCGAGGCCCGCCACGCCATGGAGAAGTGGCCCGAGCCGCTGCGCCGCGCGGTCACGCTCGCGTACCACATCGGCCAGCGCCGCGGCGACCTGGCCGCCCTGCGGTGGGAGGATTACGACGTCGCCGCCGGCCGAATCACCCTGATGCCGGAAAAGACCGCCCGCCGCCGCCTCGCCCGCGGCCTGCCGCCGCTGCGCCTGCCGGTGCCGAAGGCGCTGGCCTGGGAGCTGCGCCGCTGGCGCCTGGCCGAGCCCGGGGCCACCCACATCCTGACCCATTCCGGCGGCAAGCCCTGGAGCAAGACCGGCCTGGCGAACGCCGTCTGGCGCCAGCTGGTGGCGGAGGGCTGGGACACCCGCAAGGGCCTGCACGGCCTCCGCAAGCTGCGCACCGAGCGCCTCCTGGAAGGCGGCGCCACCCACGCCGAGACCGCGGCCGCGCAGGGCTGGGATAGCGTCGCGATGGTTTCGCTCTATGGTCGCGGGGCAGAACAGGAAAGCCTGGCGAGGGCGGGCGTGGCGAGGCTGGAAAAACGAGTGTCAAAGACTGTCAAAAATCGCCGCTAACCCGCAGAAAACCGCCATGCGGTCGTTCTAAGGTTGAAGCCAGTTGTGGCGGATTTCCGCGGGGTTTTGACAGGCAAGGCGCCGATCCGGCCGGATGCTTTGCCAGCCCTTGCCAGCGCCTGTTCCCGCTTCGGTCACACGGTCGATTGCTCACCGCTTGCCATGTGCCGCCTCCATAGCCTCGTGCAGCGCGCGGAGCCTCGCCACCTTCTCGTCGGGCCAGCCGTGCTTGGCTGCGACCTCAGCTAGCCCGTCGTCGCCCCATCCGACCACGATGCCCCACGCCCAGGCGTCTCGGTGGTCTGCGGCCCAATCGCGAGGATGGAACGCCATCGCGGCCCGAGCCTCGTCTAGTGGGGTCGGATTTTGCTCGCTCATGCTTTCCCTCGCAGCTTTTGCAGCGCCCGGCCGAATGCCGGCGTGCCGCGGTTGCCCAGGTAGCGCCGCAGCGTGCGGCCCTTGATGCCGGCCTTCGCAGCGGCCTCGGCCTCCGACAGCGTGTGGTCGAACCACCACTGCTTCGCCCGCTCGACCTGCGCCGGATCTGGCGACGGCGCGCCGCCTGTCTTGCCCTTCTTCCCGCGCCGCGCCTTCTCCATGCGCGCCCGCGCCTCGTCGGCCTCGATGTCGGCCGCGAGTTGCAAGGCATCGGCCACATCGCGCGCGGCCTCGGGGCGGATGAAGTAGCGCCGGCCGCTGCTGGCGTCCCGCAGGCCGCAGCCGTGCTCGCCGAGCTGCGCCACGAACCGCAGCGCCTCGTCGCTCGTCGTCGCCAGGACGCCGAGCCGCGCCACCAGCACGTCGTCGCCCTCCCGGGCCGCCCCGACCATGTAGTCGCGCTGGGGCTGCGGCGGCTCGCCCTTGCGCGGCTTGCCGATGCAGCGGTCGAGGTAGGCATCGGCCACCTCCTCCGCGCTGGCGCCTGCCGCGATGCATGCCGCCCGCTGGTCAGCGGGTTTCGGCAGCCCCTTCCGTTCGCAGAGATAGACCAAGAGCAAGTGCCTGACTCTCGCAATTCCTGAAAGCCACTTTGACATTGACAGTCCAGATTGGCAAGGGCAATATGCTGGGCATACCGCAGGTGCTCGGAAATCCCGAGGACCTGACACGAGACCCCCGGAGGACCGACCGATGCCCTGGCCCACCCACGCAGACGGCAGGAACAAGAAGATCGGCGAAATGACGCGCGAGGAACGCGCCGACGTAACCGCCAGCGCCGCCCGCCGGCTCCAGGCCGAGGCGGATGATCCGACCTCGACCTTCCACCGCGCTTGCAAGGCGTTCCTGACCGGGCCGGTCGTGCCCCGGTCCGTGCAGTAAAGCCCGGAGGCAGACATGAAGCCCGTTGACGTGCTGGCCGCTGCGGCGGCCGAAATCCGCCGCCAAGCCTTAGACGAGGCGCGCGCGCGGATCATGTCGCTTGTCCCGGATGTCTCCGCGCTGGCCCCAGAGCACAGGACCGGGTTCCGTTCGGGGCACGTCGCGGCGCGACACGCAGCGCGCGACATCATCGCCGACATGCTCGCCGAGTAGGAAGCCCCGATCTAGGAGGCCTCCATGCCCGGCTCGGTAATCCGCCGCCTTGGTCACACGATCAGCGACGACGGCCTGATCCAGTATCAGGAGCAGCCCGCGACGTGGCACGAGGCGGATGTGCTTGCTGGCCGCCGAGTGGATCGGCGCCGCTGTTATGCCATCATCGCGGACGACCACGGCAAGCCCGAACTGTGCGAGAGCGTCCACTGGACGGCGCCCTGCTCCGGTTGCAGCGACGACATTTGCGAGGGACGCGGCGCCGGCTGCCACGAGTGCGGGCATCACGGCGTGGTCCGCAATGGCGCTTGGGTGCCGGCCGCCGTCGTCGCGGCGGCGCGCGAAGATTAATCGAACACCAGACCCCGGCCAAGGAGAGCCCCATGCCCGCACCCGAAACCGCCTATGTCCTCGGCCACGCCGACGATTGGGCAGACTGGACGCCCGCCGGCTGCGAGGAAGCAGCCGACATCATTCAGCAGCTTGTCGCGCAGCGCGACGGGCTGGTGACGGCGCTTTCCGCCGCTTCCGAGGAAATCGCCGCTTGCGCCGAGATCATCAAGGACGACGAGGCCAAGGCGCACGCGCGCATGTGGGCGCGCAAGGCTCGCGCGGCGATCCCGGCATGAGCGAGCCCGCACCTATCCCCGTGCTTGACCGCGCGACGGGCGGCGTCCTGGCCGCGTCGCCTTTGTCTGGCGACGATGCGAAGATTGCTGCGCGCGCCGCGATCCGCGCCGTTTTTCAGGGGCTCAGCGGCAGCGCGCTCCGCCACATCAGCCGCGAGACGATGGACATATCGGCAGGCTATCAGGCCGACCGCAGCGGCATGGGCCTCGCCTATGGGTATGAACTGCGCGAATTGGCCGATGTGCTGATGGCGCTGGCCGAGGTCATGGAGGCGAAGGCATGACACAGCACGTCGCGCACCGGGGCAGCAACCCGGCCGAAAAGCTGCGCTCGTGGGACTTCACCGACTACGACGGCGACGAGATCGACGCGAGCGTGGCGCACAACGCGGCGCTCAACTGCTGGTGCGTCTACATCAACACCGCCGAGAGCTACGACAAGGCGCGCACGACCACGGTGCAGGGCGTGAAGGTGCTGCTACCGCAGGAGGTCGGCATCGCTCTCCCGCCGGCCGAGGCTGCCAAGCTGCGGGACTACCTAACTGCGGCGCTGGCGGAGATCGAGCGCCGCACCGCCGCGGCGAGCAAATAACCCAGAGAAGGAAAGCCGTGGTCCGCTTGATCGAGCATGGAGCGCCGCGCGGGGCGGTGCCGAATGGGAGCGAAGCCGAAAGGCTGGCTCCAGCCCGGCTAAGTCCACGGCACCCCGTCAGACTTCTTTGCACTTTTTGCAAATAACCCCGAAACGCGAAAAGCCCCGCAGGATCGCTCCTGCGGGGCTTTTGCTTGTCTGGCGCTGGCCATCGAATCAGGCGGGGTAGAGCTCGCGCGGCAGCTCGAAATGCGGGCCGTCGAAGAAGCCGGCCCAGCTGCCGCCCCAAGTGATCGGCACAGCCTCCAGCGCCGCGGCGCGGGCGACGGCCTTGGCCAGGGCGTGAAAGGCGCGCCGGTTTTCCCAGTCCAGCGGGACCGGGCCGAGGTCTACGGCGTGGCCGGTCAGGTGGCGGCTGGCCATGGTGCGGGACCGACCCTCCGCGACCAGCGCGGCCTGGCGATCGCGGGAGCGGAGGCCCTCGATCACAGTGAAGGGCTCGATCGCTCGGGCGCGCTTGACCACGCGCACCAGGTCGGGATGCACACCGGTCAAGCGGGCCAGGTCGCGCGGGGTGAGGAGGCCCTCTGCCTCCCGCAGTGTGGGGTGAGCCGGGGCGCTGTCGGAGAGCAGCGCCTCGGCCAGCGGGCCCAGCGTGCCGCCTGGGTGAGGATCACCGATGGCGAGCACGGGGATCGAACCATCAAGCCGCGCTTGATGGTTCGCGGCGGGTGAAGCCGGCGGCGGTGCGGGCGGCTGGCCGGCAGCCTCCCGCCGCGTGGCCTCCATGCCGAAAAGGCGAAGGAGCCAGTTCACCGCTGCACCACCACGCCACGCTTGCCCAGCTCGCCGGTCAGCATGCCCTCGATCGTCGCCAGCGGCACGCCGCGCCGGGCCACCTCCTGCTCGAAGCGGGCCCGCAGCATCAGCGCGCCGGTCTCCACCATCGCGCGGCTGGCTGCCTGCACGCCAGGCGAGCCCGCGACCTGTGCGGCGATCTCCGCCGCGATGCGCGCCGCGCCCTCGCCGAGCCGCTCCTGCAGCACCTGCCATCCGCGCTGGCGCAGCAGCTCGGCATAGGCGAGCGCGACACGCAGCACGATCGGCGCCGCGGCGAGGATGGCGGCCGCGACCGTCGCCCATAGGGCGCTGATCACCTGGTCCATGATGCTCTCCTGTCGATGTGCCGGCTGCCCGCCGGCGGGGTCTCAGACGCCGGCCCGGCGCTGCATCCAGGCTGTCAGCAGGTCCAGCAGCCGCGTGCCGATGGCGCCCGCGACGCCCGCTGCCCCGGCCATCACCAGGAAGGCACGATCGGCGCTCAGCACCTCCGGCTCCCAATAGGCGATTGCGCCGGCCGCCATGACGCCGAGGGAAGCGCCGACCACGCACTCGATCACCAGCAGGCCGGCGCGCCGCACGCCGCCATGCAGGGCCAGCGCCACGCGCGCGATCGCGCCCATCCCGGCGGCGACGGCGGCAAGCCGCGCCGCGTTTTCCAGCTCTTGCGCCATCCTGCCGCTCCTTACCTAAACCACCTTGCGCGCGGCCAGCGCGCGAATATCCAC
>WLEH01000009.1 GCA_009704345.1 Actinomycetota bacterium
ATACCCAATTGTGGCGGTTGTGGGATTGAGTTATTCAATGATCGGGTATCGTAAGATGAAATATCAATTCCAGAATTTATTGGACCACTAGTTGGAATCGTGCTGCAACTTGCCAGCAGCAAAACCACAATTAGGTACTTTTTCATTGAGGAATCACCAACTCAGTTATTGGGATTCGAATTTTGAATCTCACACCTGGCTTGTCTGGATTCTCTTCCACCAAGATTTCACCATCGTGTTGCTTTACGTCCTCTAGCGCAATCGACAAACCTAAACCAGATCCGCCATGATCGCGGGCGCGAGATGGATCAGCGCGCCAAAAACGTCGGAATACCTGAATCCTTTGCTCTTCAGTTAAACCTATGCCAAAGTCAGTAACTGCTATTTCAAGGAAGCCATCACTTGAAAGACACTCGATGTTAACGTCAGTTGAGCCAGAATGCTTAATTGCGTTAGTCAATAAATTGCGCAATGCTCGTTCAATTCTCCTGCTATCAACATTAACCTCGAGTTCAGTATCGTTGTGCAGAACTGAAATCTTGATGTTTGCAGCTGTTGCAACAGGCATAACTGAGTCGATGACGCGCTGAACCAATTCAGAAATCTTTGTTGGACTTAAACTAAGCGCTGCGGCTCCAGCATCCATTCGCGAAATTTCCAAAAGATCAGCCAGCATGATTTCAAACCTATCGAGCTCACCCTGAAGCAATTCTGCTGCTCTAGCAACTTCTGGCGGAAAATCTTCTCGTTTGGAGTGAAGAAGGTCAGCAGCTAATCTCACGGTAGTAACCGGGGTTCTCAACTCATGGCTGACGTCAGATACAAATCGCTGCTGAATGACTGATAAATCTTCCAATTGTTTGATTTGTTTCTCAAGTGTTGCAGTCATGGAATTAAATGAATGCGCCCAGCGGGCAACTTCATCCTCACCACTAACTACAAGTCGCTCATCTAGCAAGCCTGATGCGATTTTTTGTGCCGTGTCAGCGGCCGCTCTAATTGGGTCAGTTATTCGGCGAGTTAGTAACACAACAACAAAAATAAGGCTGGCAATTAGAATTACACTAATGAATAGGATTGCAGACTGCACAACATCCAAAAGTTCTTGCTGCTGAGTTGTCTGATAAAGCAAAAACAACCCATATGGCTGCTCAGCTATATTTAAAGGTGCGCCCACTGCAATAGCTGGAGTCGAATTTCCATCGACATAATCAATGTTTGTGTAAGTCCATAACTGAGAATTTTCCGCAAACACTTGTAACAATAACTGCGCTGATACCGAACCGGGTAGCACCCCTTTCGATGATCTCTCCGGCCCACCACCATCAGATAACAACAGCACTTCATAAGCCGCAGGCACACCTGATCGTCTTGCCAATGATGCTACGACCGAGTCAACTACTGCTGCGGTCGATGAAATATTTGGGCCAAATGAATCAACTACATCGCGCGCAACTTCAAGACCCACTACGGCATCAACCAACGAGTCTTCCACTTTGGCTTCAATTACCCCTGATTGCACTTGATTTACCAGCAGCGCTGACGAGCCAATTACTATTGCCAGAATTAACAAACTAGAACTTGCTACCACTCGCAACGAGAGCGATTTTCGCCATCGAGCCAGCGGACTCATACCACGCTCGCCTTGTACCCAACACCTCTGACGGTTAGCACAATGGTTGGATTTTCCGGATCATCTTCAATTTTTGCACGTAAACGCTGCACATGAACATTAACCAATCTGGTATCTGCTGGATGTCGATAACCCCAAACTTCTTGCAGCAATACTTCTCTGGTAAACACTTGACCAGGTTTTTTCAGCAAGCAAACTAGCAAATCAAACTCCAACGGAGTTAGCTGAATAGCGCTGCCATTTTTATTTACGGTGTGGCCGTTAACATCAATTGATAGCGCGCCATAATTCAACGAGGCTGTGTCTTTAGTGACTTCTCGCCTTGCTCGCGCTCGCAATCTGGCAACAAGTTCGCGCGGTTTGAACGGCTTAACAATGTAATCATCGGCACCGGCTTCTAAGCCAAGCACCACATCTGATGTATCACCGCGCGCAGTGAGCATAATTATCGGAGTGCCAGATTCGGCTCGAATTTCCCGGCAAATCTGCACCCCATCTTTGCCTGGCAGCATGACATCTAGCAACACCAAATCGGGCTTTTGATTTCGAAATGTAGTTAGTGCAGTTGCGCCATCTAGGCAAAATAGTGGCTCAAAGCCCTCGGCTCGCAGCACAATTCCCAGCATCTCGGCTAGGGCTGAATCGTCGTCAACCACAAGGACACGAACTACACTCATGGGGTAATCGTGCCACCTCCCCAAATTCGCTGATCGGCACACCCGAAGGAGCAAAGACTAAATGGCAAACCTAGGTAATGAACAGCCGTTTCCCGGTTCAATTCCATTCCGACCGTTAACAATTGGCGATATCTTGGGCGGACTGCTGCGCACCGTTAAACTCACCTGGCGGGTGTTAATTGTGGTGGGCTTGGTAGTTGGATTTGCCGCCGGCATCCTCTCCTTAGTCATCACTTTTATCTCTAACTTGTTTGGTTTAGATGAGGCCGAGCAAACAATTGCTGAATCGGCAGCTAATGCCACCACAAATGAGGAGTTGATTGCCGCATTTGCGGATTTATCTGACAACTTGTCTAGCATTGTGTTGGGCTTTTCTCTTGCTTTAGTCTCAGCGCTAGTGATGCAAGTTATTGCAACTGGCGTGATCACACATATTGCAGCTGATGCCATCTTAGGCAGAAAAATTTCTGGTAGTGACGCTTGGGCACGAATTCAACCGCGTATTTTGGGATTAATTGTTTTATCGATCGCAGTGTTTTTAATTGCGATTGCTGGTGCCGCAATTGGTGTTGTGCCAATCTTGTTGTTAGCGCCTTTCACCTCTGGGATATCCGCTGGATTCATCATTATTGGATTGGTGGCAGCATTAGTCTTTGCGATCGCAGTAAGCATAAGATTAGGCCTTGCTGCACCAATTTACATTTTGGAACAAACCACAATCGGCAAAGCATTAAGTCGTTCGAATGACTTAGTTAAAGGCAGCAGCTGGCGAGTGTTGGGGTATGTGATTCTAAGTTCAATAATTGCGCAGATTCTTGGTAGCGTTTTTTCGGCACCATCTCAAACTGCAGCACTTGCCGCTGCAGCAACAAACCCTGGCTCTGGTACTGCGACATTCCTCGAAAGCATTTCAACTGTGATTTCAACTGGAGTTGCCTTGCCAGTAACTGCAACAGTGCTCACTTTGGTTTACGCAGATTTACGCATCCGCAAAGAAAACTTTGCCGATGAACTACGCCGCGCTAGTGAGGGTTAGTAGCGGTAGTGGTCTGGCTTAAATGGGCCACTCTTAGTTACGCCCATGTATTCAGCTTGCTCAGTTGTTAATTCAGTGAGCGATACGCCCAGTGCAGTTAGATGCAATCGAGCCACTTTCTCATCTAGATGCTTTGGCAGCGTATATACGCCAATTGGATAAGCAGCAGTGTTACTGAACAATTCAATTTGCGCTAGCACCTGATTGGTGAATGAAGTTGACATCACAAATGATGGGTGACCGGTGGCATTACCCAGATTCAGCAATCTACCTTCTGAGAGCACAATGATTGATTTGTGATCTGGGAAGATCCACTCATCAACTTGTGGCTTGATGTTATTGCGCACCACACCTGGCACTTTTGCCAAACCAGCCATGTCAATTTCATTGTCAAAGTGACCGATGTTGCCCAAAATTGCTTGATGACGCATCTGACGCATGTGATCAACTGTTACCACGTTCTTGCAACCAGTTGCAGTAATCACAATGTCGGCTTCGCCAATAACTTCTTCTAGAGTTTTTACGGTGTAGCCATCCATTGCCGCCTGTAGCGCGCAAATTGGATCAATCTCAGTTACCACCACGCGAGCACCCTGACCGCGAAGCGATTCAGCTGAGCCCTTGCCAACATCGCCATAACCGCAGATGACGGCAAGCTTGCCAGCAATTAAGACATCAGTTGCTCTGTTAATGCCATCGATAAGGGAGTGACGGCAGCCATACTTATTATCAAATTTACTCTTTGTTACGGCATCATTAACGTTAATTGCTGGGAAGAGCAACTTGTTCTCTTTTGCCATTTCATAAAGGCGATGCACACCAGTTGTTGTCTCTTCAGTTACGCCTTTAATTCCAGCGGCAATCTTGGTCCAGCGCTGATTGTCTGCCACTAATGAAGCGGCCAAAGTTTGTAGCACTACTGCAAATTCTTCCGAGTCTGCTGTCGCTGGATCAGCGACAGTGGCAGTGCGCTCAGCTTCTTTGCCTAGATGCACCAACATGGTAGCGTCGCCACCATCATCCAAAATCATGTTTGGTCCCTTGCCATCTGGCCAAATCAGAACCTGCTCAGTGCACCACCAATACTCTTCTAGTGATTCACCTTTCCAGGCATAAACCGGAACGCCAGCTGGTTTATTAACGCTGCCATTAGGTCCAACTACTACGGCTGCGGCAGCATGATCTTGAGTGGAAAAAATATTGCAACTGGCCCAACGAACCTCAGCGCCCAATTCAACTAAAGTTTCAATTAGTACTGCAGTTTGCACCGTCATATGCAGTGAGCCCGTAATGCGAGCGCCCTTAAGTGGCTTGCTCGCGCCAAATTCGCGGCGCATTGCCATTAATCCTGGCATCTCATTCTCGGCAAGGTTAATTTCCTTGCGGCCAAATTCAGCAAGTGATAGGTCGGCAACTTTGTAATCTGGCGCATAACCAGAATTTGAAAGTGCGTCTGGGCTGATGGTGGCAGTGCCGAGGTCTAGCGCCATTTTTTCTCCAAAGGTCAAGTAGGGCGATATTCTCGCAGACTTGGGCAAATCCGCGTACTTTGACTAGCCCTGCGCGAGCCCAGCCTTGAGATCAACGATGAATGGAATCGGACCTGGGTCAATACCAGTTGCGAGCGCTACGTAAGCAGAGCCGTAATCCACGATGGTGGCAATAGTTGCCACTCGATGCAGCGGCTGCTGATCATCCGCGCTAATGGTGGTAACCAGCATGCCGCGAGCAATAGCCAGATCAGTGACTAAGTCAGCGGTGCGGCGAGCAAGTTCGCTCTCTTGACTATCTCGCAGCAGCACCAGTCGCAGGCCAGAGGTAATAGTTGGATCTTCAATTCGATCCTTAAACAACTGCGCTACCGCATCGTCATCATCTAAGAAAAAGCCATCCATAACTACCACTTGATTATGCGCAGCTTCAGGAAGCGTGCCATAAATCGCAGGAGCATTGGCATTCTCATTTAACTGGCAGGCAAATCGATATGCCAGCGGCGCTAACAGCGAACTGGTTGCCCAACAGATGGTGACATGTCCAGCAACTTCTAGTGCCAAGGCTTTTGCCGCACTTTCATCTAATGCTGAAGTTGCGCCATTTTGAGTTGACAGCAGATCTAATTTATCTGCAAGTGCTGCGGCATCTTTTGCTTTAAACTCTATTAAGCCAAGTGCATCGGCAATGATCAATTGCGGCGTTAATAACAACCATAAGCAAGCTCTCGGCATTCGACCTGCTGGATCAATCTCAATTAAATCAGCGCGATTATCTGATACTAAATTTGATAGTTTTGAATTTGCTGATGAAATCGCCACAACACGACATCCTCGCTGCAGCGCACTTTGGGTGGCGCTCAATGTTTCAGCGGTATTGCCCGATGCCGAGCAGGCAATTACAAAGTCATTGCTGCCAACCCAAGCGGGCAGCAAATCTGAATTAATCGCAACTACTGGAATGCCGCCATTGGTAATGCTTGCCTGCAGAATCTGACCGGCTATACCAGAGCCACCCATTCCTAAAATAACTACTGCGCGCGGCTGCTCAGACTTAATTGAATTCAGTAATTCTGTGGAAACTGCTTTGCTAGCCACCCGCACCTGCGCACCCGCTTCAGCGATAGCTTTGAGCATCTGCGTGCTGTCGCACAACGCCATTGCATCAGCATCATCAAGCAGCGCATCATCAATTATCATTTTTATCCTTAAGCAAAATGGCAATTTCATTTTTAACAACAAACCGCTGACCACAATTTAAGCAAATCAAGTTATCAGCCTGGAGTTGCAGCCGGCCACCATCGCCAGCTGGACAGCGCAAAATTTCAGTTAAATCACCAAGTGAAAGCCCCACCCCCCTACTTTCGCACAGGAAGGACTAAAAGTCTCTAATCACGGCAAGCGCAGCAGCAACTTGTTGCTGCAAAATCTCAGCAGTATCAGCTTCCACGTTCAATCGCACCAGCGGCTCTGTATTGCTAGCTCTTACATTTAGCCACCAGGTCTGGCTAGTGACTGTTATTCCGTCTAATTCATCTAACTCATTGCCTGGCCCAAAAGTGCGCTTCACCCGATCAATGGCTGCTTTCACATCTGGTACTTGAGAATTAATTTCACCAGATTGCGGATAGCGAGCACAAGACGAAATCAATTCACTGAATTTTTGATTGCCATTGGATAGCTCAGCAATTGCAAACAGTGCTGCCAGCATTCCCGAATCCGCAAACCAAAAATCTCGGAAATAAAAATGGCCAGAGTGTTCGCCGCCAAACACCGCATTACGCTCAGCCATCACTTGCTTAATAAACGAATGCCCCACTCGAGTTCGCACGGCATGGCCGCCATGTTCCGCAATAATTTCAGGAACTGCTTTAGAGCTAATCAAATTGTGCACAATGGTTGCGCCTGGATTTGTGACCAGAAACCGTTTTGCAATTAATGCAGTTAGCGCACTTGGTGTCACAAGTGCACCAGTGTCATCAACTAAGAAACAACGATCCGCATCGCCATCAAATGCCAATCCCAGATCGGCTTTGGTTGCAATTACTTTATCTTGTAGCTGAACTAAATTAGTTGGATCAATTGGATTTGCTTCATGGTTAGGAAAATTGCCATCTAACTCAAAATACATCTCAATCACTGTTAAGCCAGGTAACGCAAGCACGATTGGTGCGGTATGACCAGCCATCCCGTTACCCGCATCAACCACCACGGTAAGAGGCCTTACTTGATTTAGTCCGGCTAATTCATGCAAGAACTTGGCATAGTCCGCCAGAACGTCTTGATTAGTAATTGATCCGGTGATGTCCGCAGGTTTAATGCTGCCTGCTGCCACGAGCTCCTTTATTTTTGCTAAGCCAGTTTCTTGACCAACAGGTTTTGCGCCAGCGAGGCATAACTTAATTCCGTTATATGCTGCAGGATTATGACTTGCGGTGAGCATCGCGCCAGGTAACTTGAATTTACCTGAAGCAAAATAAAGTTGATCGGTGCTAGCTAGCCCAATATCAATTACGTCAACGCCTTGCGAATTAACGCCAGTGGCAAATGCCTGGGCATATTCAATTCCGCTATCGCGCATATCGCGCCCTAACACAATCGCACCAGGCCCACCGTTTGTCGCTGCAATGTCTAAGGCAACTACAAATGAAGCACCAACTGCTTGCAAAATTTCAGCATTGAGTTCAGTATCAACTAAGCCACGAATGTCGTAAGCCTTAAAGATTTTCTCTAGTTGCGGCATTGCCATGTCGCCAGCGTATCTGGCTAATTAGTTATTCGGTAGGTGGCACTAACCGAAGTTGTGGCCGAGGCATATTGGTGCCAGCTGGATGGCGATCGCGATAGCTAGTGTCGTAATCCAGATCTGTGCCAGTTAACAACGCTGCATCAACTTTTAATCTAACAACTTCCCAGCCAACGGGCACAGTTAGTGAATCGGTATGTGATTGGCACAAGTCGTAACAATGTGGCTCTGGCGCTGCTGCCAGCGGACCTAGCACTGCTGTTGAGTCGGCATAGACGTAAGTCAGCGTCGCTACCGCGACCCGCTTACACGCTGGCTTGGAACACACCCGGTTACCCACGCGCTCAAGGTAGCGGGTCTTACGCTTTTCTCGTGTTAAGACACAGGGATAGACATGGCCGGCGACCAACCGAGCCACTGCGTTGGGATTGGCCAGAACTAATCAGCCAAGCCCATAACTCAATTCTGCGCAGTGTGATTAAGCGAGCACCTGAACTTGAAGCACAAATTCGGGGCATAAGGTTTGAGTTAATAGATTTACCGAACTTAACTGAATTAGAGCTGGGCAATCAGCTATCTCTAACTAATGCGGCAATGACCCCAACTGGAATTCACGTTGCCATATTTCGCCGGCCAATTGAAGTTCGAGCAAATAGCAATAAAGGCCGCGTTTCATTGCTGCGGTTTGCGATCGCAGAATCGTTAGCTGAATTGCTAAATGTAGATATTGAAGTGTTTAACGAAAACTAAACTGCTTTGCGACGAAGTCGACGTCGCTCTCGCTCAGATAGCCCGCCCCAAATGCCAAATCTTTCATCGTTCTCCAAGGCATATTCCAAACATTCGACGCGTACTTCACAAGACAAGCAAACGCGCTTCGCATCCCGAGTAGAGCCACCTTTTTCTGGGAAGAAAGCCTCTGGATCGGTTTGTGCACATAGTGCTCGCTCTTGCCAAGAAATAACTTCTAGGTCTACGTCGAGCATGCGACCAACAGATGCCATGGAAAAACCCCTTCTAAGTAGGTGAATTACACACGTGTTATTCCTATTTAGTCAAGTTTTATGAGGAAAAATGGCTATTTCGGGGGCAAAAGATAGTTAACCACCAGTAACTAGGGACCGAGCTGGCTAATTTGCGGAAAGCGCCAGATCGGGCCAAACCCTTGTTCCAGGCGGAATCTCAACCTCGATTTGGCAGTGTTCTGAAATCACAACACGAGTTAAAGCAAGATCTTCAACTAAGTGTGATTTTGCTCCCAAAATAGAATCAAATAGTTGTGCACCTGCGCCAACTCGAGCCGAGTCAAAAACTATAGAACCAGAAACCACTGCACCGGCTTCAATTACGGCATCAGCTGATATCACTGAACCACCAAAAATTATGGCAGTTGGATCTATTTTTGCGCTGGGATGAATAATGGCTTCGGATTTACTTTTAATTAATGGCGATGGCACAATCTGCTGCACTAAATCCGCTGAGCCTTGGATGTAAGAAAAAGGCGTTCCTAAATCTAAGAAATAAGAGTTATCCAAGTAACCCAGCATCGTTACCCCATCAGCTAGCGCTGCTGGAAACACTTCACGCTCAACTGATGCTGGCACCCCTGGAGCAATTCGTTGCACTAACTCAAAACTCAAGATGTAACAACCGGCATTGATTTGATCAGTAACAATTTCAGCTGGGGTTTTAGGTTTCTCTAAAAACTCGGTGACACGGCCGCTGGCATCAGTTGGCACTAAGCCAAAGGCACTTGGATCGGGAACTGACACTAAATGCAGTGATCCGGCGGCATTGCTCGCTGCATATTGATCAATTTGTGCCTTTAAATTGTGTCCACTGAGTACGTCACCATTTAGCACTACTACTGATTCGCCAACTTCGAGCCCCAGTTGATCAGCGGCATTCCGTATTGCACCACCAGTGCCTAGCGGAGTTTGCTCAACTGCGACTCTTATCTCAATTGTCAAATAATCTTGATTAGCTAACCAGTTATCAAATACCTCAGCTCGGTATGAAGTTGCCAACATGACTTCAGTAATACCAGCATCAGCTAACTTAGCGATTTGGTGAGCGGTTATGGGATAGCCAGCAACTGGCAACATCGGTTTTGGTGTAGTTAAAGTTAATGGCCGCAGTCGAGTGCCTTCGCCACCAACTAACAAAATCGCTTTAGTAATTCTCATGTCAATTTACCGCTGGCTTGATATTTTCAATCCAAACCGACCTAGTTGGAATAGCCGCCCGTAAATTTCTTCCCGATAGCAGTGCTTTTTCACCAGTAGACGATACTGCGCGAAACATTCGAACTGAACCGCCGGGATTGCGAGATGCTACTTGCACTTTCACAACATCTGGCAGCTTAAATAATCTTGCTAGCTGCGCTGCGCTAACTGGCACGCTCCATTTAACTTGCGGCCCAGCGAGCGGGTCAATTGAGAATTGATCATCCACGCTTTTCGCCCAGGGGCGCGGCGATCCCCAAACATCTTCACTGTTCTCCGTCTTGCCGTTGGAGCGGGCAAAGAACCATGCCGCCACCGGCTTTTGATCTAACCCAATAACTTGACCTGCTGTTGTTCGAATTGATTTGCGCCAATTGGCGTATCCAGGCAATCGATATCGCTCGCTACCGCGCATATTTTGATCACCAACGGAGAAAACATGACAACCACAACTGGTTTTCGCTCCCGCATTAACTGCTGTCATCGCAATACTGCGCGATGCAATTGCTTGTGCTTCTAACGCTGCAGTTGGCCAAGTAGAGGCCACTTCCGCAACTAAATTCAAATACTCATCTTTCACTTGAAGTTTCAATACTGCCTGTACTGAATTTCCTCTAGCGGATAACAGCAACGGACCAAATCGATATTTGGTTGAGCTGCCATCTGCTCGAGTGAGCACTAACTCACTTTTTGGCTCAGCACTGGTAAAGCCAACAACACCGGACCAAGCAATCTCAGCAGTTGGCATGCGAACTAGTTCACCGCTGCTTGCAGTAAAAACTAAGGTGCCGTTTTCAGCAACTACGTTTAGGGCTTCAATCGAATTAATTGGAGATTCTAAATTAGTAATTGTCAGCGAGGATTGATCAGTTTTACGAATTGGAGTTGCTGAAAGAGTCAAGCTAGTTTGATTTGCCGCAACATTGACCAAAATTGGTACCACATCATCGACCTGAATTAACTGTGCTGCTGGGTAATAATGCGCAAGAATTTCAGCTGCGCTTCGACCATTTTGCGCCTGCACAAACGCGCCAACCTGACTCATGCCAACACCATGTCCTAGGCCAGCTCCGGCGATCAGAAAGGTTGGGGGCACCGGGTTGGCCGCAGCGCTAGGGACAGTAATGGCCAACAACATAATTGCCATTGCTGCCCGAAAAATCGCCATGGCCAATTATTGACGGGAAAGTGTGAGAAAATCAGCCAGATATTGCGCGTGGAGCAGAACTCACAGAACTTCCTAATTGAGTCATCTACTCTCGCCTCAGGGAGAGTTAAGTGCGAATAAAAGGTCATCGGCCATCACTGGTGCTGTTGAGCAGCATCAGTGCAGTTACTTTGGCGATTACTTTGGTGTCCGGCTTGTTTGGCATTGCCCTTAGAACAGTTGCAGATGAAGTTAATACCACCGATATTTCGGCACAACTTGGCGATCGGCCAGCTATTCCAGCGTCACCGAGCGGCCCTATCGATATCTTGATCATGGGAAGCGATACCAGGGCTGGTCAAGGCAGAAAGTACGGGCAGCCTGGCTATTACACCTCAGCGCATTCTGATACCACTTTGCTCGCACACATTTATGAAGATCGCAAACGAGTGTTAGTTGTCAGCATTCCGCGCGACACCATTGTTCGAATTCCAGAGTGCACAAATTCCGAAGGCAAGGTTTATCCGCCAATTACAACTAGATTCAATTATGCCTTTACCCAAGGTGGTCCTGGTTGCACCGTGAAAACAGTAGAGTCAATCACTGGTATCACAATTGAGCATTTTGCGGTGCTGGATTTCCGCGGCTTTAAAGCAGTTGTTGATGCGTTAGGTGGCGTTGAAGTATGTGTGCCAGAAGATGTTAATGACAATAAAAGTAAATTGTTTATCGAAGCCGGTTTGCAAACTTTAAATGGCGAAGACTCACTGGCTTATGTCAGAACTAGATTTGGCTTAGGTGATGGCGGCGATATTTCACGAATTTCGCGACAGCAAGATTTCCTCAAGTCAATGGTCCGAAAAATTACTAGCTCGCAAGTGCTGCTAGATCCCATCCGATTGTTCCGAACGCTAAATGAGGTTGCTAAATCCTTAACCACCGATCCGGCATTGGGATCTGTTGAGCAAATGACTGCGCTTGTGCGCAGTATTGCTGGAATTGATCCCAGCAAGATTAGATTTATGACCGCACCGATCTCAACAAATCCAAAGGATCGAAACACTGTGGTTTTCTCAACGATTGAAGCAACCAAACTTTGGACTGCATTAGCTAATGATGAAGGCTATGAAGAGCCAATTGCATTAACTAAGGATCAAATTCCTGATGTGCCAGTAAATACCGTCTCAATCACGGTGCTAAACGGAACCAGTATTCCTGGCGCTGCCAGCGAAGCCGCTAATTTGTTAGGTGATGAGGGTTTCAAGATTGTCGAAACTAGAAATGCGCTCGAGCCAGTTTCGGAAAGTTATATCCGAGCTAGTGAAAATCAACTACCACAAGCCAGAACCTTAGCCAAGGCGTTGGGCAACAACATCAAAATTCAGATGCAGGACTCTCGCAGTAATGACATTAAATTGTTTATTGGAACTAATCAAGTTGATGTGATTGGTTTTCCAAAAATCGAGGAAAAGCCAGCTACATGGCAACAACCAAAGCCGTCCGGCTCAGATGAAAAAAGTCCTTGCCTGGTTAAGAATTAGCGCTCGGTAGATCTTCAGTTAGTAGTTTGGTCCAAGAATTATTAACTTCGGCTAAGCCATATCGTTGCGAGATTTCAGTTTGTGCTTGATTACCCAATTCGCGCCAATTGCCTCTAGCGGTTGCTTCTAAGATGAAATTAGCAGCCGCAGTAACATCAGCATGAATCCATTTCGCATCATAAATCTGATCCGAACCTGGCCAAGGCAAAATAACTGGCACTGCTCCACTTGCTGCTCCCTCTGCTGGGGCTAAATGGAATGACTCATCATCAGATGTTGAAAGCACCCAGCCCACCCGACGCAGCCAATTTGCTACATCAGCACCATAGTCATCAAAAATAATGCTGCCACGAAGCAACTCACTTCGTTCAATTTCTTCAAACATTTCGCGGAATGCAACTCGCTCTGTTTCATCTCGCCACACCCATGGCATCTGCCAAGGCAATTTCGATTTGATAACTAACTTAAATCTTGGGTCAGACTTTCTTAATTCTGCCAAAATTTTAATTGCCAAATCTGGCCGTTTTCGCATCGGTGCTGCACCAATTAAGCCAATCGTGAATTGCGCATCATCAAACTTTGGTCGATTCAAATCAGTAACATCAACCCAATTGGGCACTATCACAACTCGATTTTTTGGAACTGAAGTTTTTGCCAAAGTTAGATCAGCATATGGTTTTGAGACACAAACTAATTGATCAACCGCAGCACCATTTATTGTTTCTGGCCAGGGCCGTGATAACTCAAATCGATGCAATCGCACAATTAGGCGTTGCCTTGGTTTTTTGTGCTTGGCGTACCAAAGTGCATTACCGCCGCACCAT
>WLEH01000090.1 GCA_009704345.1 Actinomycetota bacterium
CAGTTTTCCCTCCGTTCACAGATATTCGATCGGTTCAAACGCTAGTTGACGCTGACAAACTTCGGTTAACTTACGGTGGCCAAGATTGCGGCATTGCGGATTCGGGTGCTTTTACTGGCCAAACATCAGCTGCATTCTTAGCCAAACTGGGGTGTAGTTGGGTTGTATTGGGTCATAGTGAACGCCGCGCTTTCAATCACGAATCGAGTTCAGACGTATTGGCAAAAATCAAATCAGCACTGAAACACAAATTGGTTCCAATAGTTTGCGTTGGCGAAGACCTAGCTGTTCGACAATCTGGAAATCAAATTTCGTTTACCTTGACCCAATTGGCTGAATCACTTGGCGATTTGAGCAAGAATGATGTCTCAACTTTGGTAATTGCATATGAACCGGTATGGGCGATCGGCACTGGCGAAGTGGCAACGCCAACAGATGCTGAAGAGATGTCCAGCAGTATCAGAAATTGGCTGGCTGATACCTATGGCGATGCAATAGCCGCGAAAGTTCGACTGCTTTATGGCGGTTCAGTGAAATCTGGTACTGCGCCTGGCCTGATGGCTATGCCCAACGTGGATGGCCTACTGGTTGGCGGGGCATCTATTGATGCTGACGAATTCGTAGCGATTTGTCGGTATCGATTAGCCCAACCGTAAGCTGGGGGCTACAATTCAGCACTTCAAGGAGAAAATGTGATTCTTACGATGCAAATTGTTCTGACCATTACAAGCATCCTTTTGGTTGTGTTAGTGCTATTGCACCGCGGTCGAGGTGGCGGCGTTTCTGATTTGTTTGGCGGCGGTTTCTCATCAAGTCTCGGCGGCTCGACTGTAGTTGAGAAGAACTTGGACCGAATCACCATTGCAGTTGGTGTGATTTGGTTGGCGTGTGCAATTGGGCTTGGTCTAATCGTTTAGGAGGGTGAGTTATGGCTGGAAGCGCTATTAGAGGTTCTCGAGTTGGAGCTGGCCCCATGGGCGAAGCAGAACGCGGTGAAGCGGCTCCGAGATTTAGAGTTTCATATTGGTGTGCCGATGGACATGAATCTCGGCCTTCGTTTGCTGTTGAAGCTGAAGTACCAGAAACTTGGGATTGCCCTAAGTGCGGGTTGCCAGCATCGCGCGATAAAGATAATCCACCGGCGGCGCCCAAAATTGAACCGTACAAAACTCATTTAGCTTACGTTAAAGAGCGACGAAACGATACTGACGGTGCAGATATTTTGGGTGAAGCACTAGCCGCACTAAAAGCTCGTAAACGCTAAATTAATTCTTTAATCTGTTTTATCAGGTTTGCTGTAGTGATGCCAAATTTTTCAAATAGGTAATTTGGCGCTGCGGATGCGCCAAAATCGTCAACACCGATGACCTTTCCGTCGGTACCAACATATTTGTACCAACCTATCGCTGAACCCGCTTCAATCGCAATCTTTGGTGCACCGGTTAGAAGCAAAGATCTATACGCCTCGTCTTGTTCGTCAAACCATTCCAAGCATGGTGCTGAGACAACTCGAACAGCAATATCTTGCTCCGCCAATTCAGATGCAGCCTGAATCGCCAAATGCAATTCCGATCCAGTGGCAATCACAATTGCTTGAGGTGACTTGTTTGATTCATAGGCTATGTAGGCACCTTTGGCGACATCGGGATTGGATGTAATGGTTGGCAGATTTTGCCGCGACAACACGAGCGCCGCTGGTTTTGCGCGTCGCAAAATTTCAATCCAAGCCGCGGCAGTTTCATTGGCATCTGCTGGACGGATCAATGAATTACCCGGAATGGCCCGAAGCGCCCAAAGCTGTTCCACGGGTTGATGTGTCGGACCATCTTCACCTAGTCCAATTGAGTCATGTGAGAAAACCCAAACTACTGGAAGTTGCATCAAGCAGGCTAACCTGATGCTGGGACGCATGTAATCAGAGAAGATTAAAAAGGTTGCACCAAATGGTCTAAGTGGACTTGCTAGCGCGACGCCATTATTGAATGCGGCCATCGCATGTTCTCTAATACCAAATAAAATTCTTCGACCTGCAGGACTACCAAATGTTTCATCGGAGCCATGAAACACTTCTAGCGATTTTGCCGCCACGCCATTGGATTCTGAGAGATCAGCACTTCCACCAACAAGTTGGGGCAGTTTCGCCAACTCCTCTAAAACCTGTTGTGAAGATTTTCGAGTGGCAAGACTGGAGCCTTGATCAAAAGATGGCAGCTGAATACTTGATAAATCAAGGTTAGATAAATTCTGAAATTGCTTTGATAACTGTGGCTCGCGCGATTGGTAATTATTCATCGCAGCGTTATAGGAGGCTCGAAGTTCTGTCCCACGCAAAATCATCTGCTGCTGATGCTTTGCTGCAGATTCTGGTATCTGAAAAAATAGCGCTGGATCCAATCCCAAGGCCGACTTAGTTGCGGCCACTTCAGATGAACCCATTGGGGAACCGTGTGTTGCCGCCATTCCCGTCATGTTAGGAGATGGATATGCAATCGCGGATCTTAATGCAATTAAAGTTGGCTTTGATGAGTTTCTCGATTTAGTTAAGGCTAGATCAAGAGCTGTGACATCAATCGCACCCGTGCTCAGTAATTCGATTTGCACGCAATCCCAGCCATAAGAACGATATCGTGCCGCGGTGTCTTCATTGAAGGAGGCACGTGCATCACCATCAATTGAAATCTGATTATCGTCATAAATCACGGTTAAGTTGTTTATTTGATGCAATCCCGCAAATGATGAGGCTTCACTGGTGACGCCTTCTTCCAGATCACCATCAGAGGCAATAACATAAACATGAGATAGCAGCGGTGAATTCTGTTCAGTTGGGTCGTAACGTCTGGCTAAATGTTGCTGCGCCCAAGCCATACCCACCGCTGTTGCTAACCCTTGACCTAAAGGTCCGGTGGTCATTTCCACACCAGGGGTGTGTCCGTATTCGGGGTGTCCGGGAGTTTGACTCTCGGCTTTTCGGAAATGTTTCAGGTCATCGAGCGTCAATTGATAACCGCTTAAATGCAATTGGGCATAAAGCAGCATGCTGGCGTGACCACAGGAGAGCACAAATCGGTCCCTGCCAGACCAGGCTGGATCAGCTGGATCATGCTTTAAATGTTGGCTAAAGAGCAGATGGGCTACCGGTGCTAATGCAACAGCGGTCCCGGGATGACCGTGTCCGGCTGCTTCCACCGCGTCCAGCGCTAGACCGGCGGCTATGTTTGCGATTTCCTGATCAGCTGCGGTGAATGCCATAGTGACAATCCTTACATTTGTTTCGCCTAGCGTACCCCGTCAACCAGTAAAAATTCCTGAGATACTCTGCGCCTGCCATGTCGAATTTAACTAGTGCGCCAAGCCGAAGCTATCTGCGAATAATTCTTGCCTTAGTTAAGCCAAGAATTATTGAACTTCTGTTGGTGACTGCCATTCCCGCGCTGATCTATGCATCTGGCGGGTGGCCAGATTGGCGCATTTTGTTTGCAGTTGTAGTTTTTGGCACGCTTGCAGCCGCTGGGGCCAACGCCTGGAACTCAATAATTGAACGCGAAACAGATGCGCTGATGTCTCGCACCAAGAGTCGCCCATTGGTCACCGGCGAACTTTCCGTGCTTCACTCTGGATTCGTTGCAGCTGTGCTATCGATTGCATCTATTGTTGGAATGTACGTATCAACAAATTTTGCCGCCGCCGCCTTAACTGCTGCTGCGATTGGGTTTTATGTTTTGGGATACACCATTGTGCTAAAACCTCGCACAAATCAAAACATTGTATGGGGGGGAATCGCTGGTTGTTTCCCAGTTGTAATTGCTGAAGCCGCAGTTATTGGCGAAGTGACATCATCTGGTTGGTTGATGTTTGCCATTATTTTTTTCTGGACGCCGGCACATTATTGGCCACTTGCTGCGCATTTTAAGGAAGATTATTCGTTGGCCAACATTCCAATGCTCCCAGTTGAACGTCCTGCTCGAACGGTAGCGGCTTGGACTTTGTTTTATGCCGTATTAACTGTATTGACTTCCATAGTCTTTTTTCTGGTTGCAAATCTAGGATTTATTTTCTTTACTGCAGCGTTGGTAAGTGGCATGGTTTTCATTGGATTGAGCGTCAATTACTATCGTGACAACAGATCAGACGAAGGCGTCGGGTCAATGCGAGTTTTTCATTTTTCCATAACCTATTTGGCAATCTTGTTCCTTTCCCTGGGAGTTGATGTTTTAATATGACCAAAATTGGTTATGTTACATATGCTGACAATCCCGTAGATCCTGATCCAGATTTGGATATCCCAGTTTTTACCGACGCGCTTCGACGATCTGGCTATGAGGTTGATATCGTAGATTGGCAGTTGCCTTTTTCGTCGGATTCTTATGATGCGCTGCTAATTAGAAGTACCTGGAATTATGCTCAGAATTTAGAAGCATTTGGATCCTGGCTCCATGAAGTTTCGGCACAAACAAAAATTATTAATCCTGCCTCGGTGATTTTTCATAATCTTGACAAGAGATATCTGTTTGAATTGGTAGATCTTGGCATTGCTACGATACCAACGGCTTTAATTGAAAATGTTGACCAAATTTATAATATTGACGTTTCAACATCGAAAACAGTGTTCAAGCCAGTAATTGGAGCTGGCGCACGAGGCGCGTTTACCGCAACGGGTACCAACGAGGCAGCTGTAAAAGTTCAGGCACATTTTAATCAAAGTGATCTGCCACTTTTGATGCAGCCATACTTGACAGAAGTGGATAGTAAGGGCGAAATTGCAGTGGTCTGCTGTAATGGTGAAGCATTGCATGCAATCGTTAAAAAACCAGCTCTAACTGAAGGTGGTCATGGCGATTTCGCTAGAAATGTAGAACTTTCTTCAGATTTGCTGCAGTTTGTGGGAAGAATCAATAATTATCAAATTGGGGATACTAAGGTAAAGGATCTTTACTATTCACGAATTGATGTAGTTCCTACTTCAGATGGATTTAAGCTCATGGAACTCGAATTGTTCGAACCAACTCTGTTTCTAAATACGAATCCAAAATCGGCTGAGATTTTTGCGGCTGGGATTAAAGCGCACCTTGTTTAACTAGTGCTTGGTATTTCGTTAACCACACCAATAGCACCATAGCTAACGCAACGTGCACAGCAACTAATGCCCAAGGTAGACCGGTAAACCATTGGGAATAGCCGACGAGTACTTGAACAACAACTACTGCCACAATTCGAACCAAAAATTCATTTCGACTTAAAATCATATTCGCTATTAGCAGCCCGGTGAATAACCAAACAGAATCCGCATGCAGCCACGCCATTGTGGCAACATCTAAATTAAAACGCGTAGCTACATCATCTCCAGCGTGTGGACCAGATCCGGTTGTGATTACGCCTAAGAGAATAATTAA
>WLEH01000091.1 GCA_009704345.1 Actinomycetota bacterium
ACTTCGGCATCGCCGTATAGTACACAACCGCAGTAAACAGTGTCACCGCAAAAAACGACATAATCCTATAGAATCTACGCGCGATTTTCATACCATAAACTATGAAAAATGACACCACCAGTCCAAGAATTACACCCTGGATGTAATGCGCCGTTCGCTCTCGCACTATAGCACGATAGGCCTCTGCCACATCCGGACTAAATGATCCACTAATCTTATCGAGTTCTGTCTCAGATACCAACATAGTCGACACACTTCCTCCCAGAAGTCCCAGACCCGCCACACTAGAAAGTATACAATTCATTTATATTTATTGCTATTTTTTTTTATCACACACATACACACACATACACACATACACTTAATCTACAATAAGGTTATCGAGATTGCGGAAGTAGCTCTCAACTACATCAGCCAGGTTTCTCTGTTTCTTCAACTCTATCGGCATCACCTCTTTACTATCAGCCCCCGGCATCAACTTATCTATCTCCACATCACCAAAAAACCCAGACTGTACCACCACAGGTTCACTCCTCGTCTCCGGGTGTGTCTCTTCATACTTTTTCACGGTTTCCATAGCTTTATCATACTCGATCTTCTCTTTATCATCCGCGATCCCCGCGAATCCATCGCGGATAGAAGCAGGGATCACCGTGTACCTCGAATTCTCGTTCAAAAATACACGGATTAGCACCACTAGAATAGTACCCATAGTGAATGCCACTATCAAATTCCTCGACGCCATAAAGCAGATAGCGTATATCACAGCGATCTTAATTCCCGTGCTATTCATTAGGAAATACTCTTGAGCTGGCGAGAGATTACCCAACAGAAATCGGCTGGTAATGTTCATGAAAAACATGGCCGCCGCCACGAGATATGGACTATTGTTCACGGACGAAAGTACACCTAATATACTCTCCATTTAGTATTTATAGCGACTTTTTAGTTACAGTGGGGAAATACGTGTCAATCATCTTCTGAATCTCATCCACCTGCTTCGTAATACTACGCTCCATCTTCGCAGCCTCATTAAACGACTTCAACATACTCTTCTCCTTCTTAACCGGATCCAATATCTCATCCAACACCGTATCCGCCGGCTTCGATTCACCCACATTCACATCCTCAAATCCCTCATACGCCAATGTATCCTCGTGATACCTGCGTTCCCTCTCTAACTCCGCAGTGAACCCCGAGCTGACCTCCTCCCGAATAGGCAATAGGAAATAGAGCGCAATTAATATTATCGTCCAACTCACAATGTAAGCCAGTCTCATTTTATTTCTATATCCGATATATTCTAGCCACGTCTGATATATTCTAGACCCGTCTGATGTTAGCCGGCTTCAATCCACTCGAGTTAAGAGACATGTATCGCACAGCCAGATCATCCGACACTATCAGATAGTCCTGGAAACTCAGACTAAATATCACCATCAACAACAACCCCATCGTCACATTATATTTCACCGTCCACAAGATTCCCCCCATCAATAGCAACCGATATAGCGGCTCCGACACCGCATACACCAGAGCCCGCGGAGTAGGCCTACGCAGATTACTTGAATTCCATACTAAAAACAGCGCCAGAGCTCCGATGATTATTGCCTCCATATTCAGTATCATTTTTGTCTATAGAGAAAAAGGATAAATTAAATTGCCATCAGATCCATCGATCTACCTGTATCAATATTGACACCATCTAGAGTAGATGCCACCACCTGTACCTCTAGAGGGGATAATGCCGGTGCCGAAACACCCTGCATATATCCCAGATTCTCATTCATAGCCAGCTCTCTCTCCGACAGCCAGTATGGATATCTCGCATTATTCGCCATCAGAACGCCCGGTTCCTCTCGAATAACACCACCGAAAAATCCCTCCGGAACACCCGTAACACCACAGCAAGTCAGAATCACTATAAATAACACCGCCAGAACAATTGCTGTCAACATTTATATTTCACCACATATTATAGCGAATTAGATCATCTTAGATCGAATTAGATCATCTTAGATCGAATTAGATCATCTTAGATCGAATTAGATCATCTATAGAGATGCGAATCCGGAGCTACCGAAACCTCCTCCCATGAAGCTGCTGAATCCACTGATTCCCTCATTGCCATCTATAGCCAACACCCCGCCCATATTGACAGCGAATGGCTCTTCACTGTAACTCGGCGCGGCCATGTCCGACACAGCCGTGTTCTCCTCTGTAGCTCCAGAGGTAGAACCGGCTACCGCTTGTAGATCCCGGCTTCCGCCGGATGCCAGAGTAGAATCTATGGTGGTCTGAGCGAGTGGAAGGCTGGTGGTTCCGAGTGGACCATCACTGACAGCTCCACCGGTGTTCACGGCGCGATTCTGAGTAACCATGTCGGCCGATGCTCCATTGGATGTGGGCCATGGATTGCTGATCTCGGATTTCATCTCGTTGGCGTAGCCGGTGGCAGCACACGACTCTTTGAGGTCCGCGACAGTCTGCTTGAAAACCGTCTGGTTATTGGTCGTCAATCCCTGTTTAACGTCGTCGACACTAGTATATTTTGATGGGAGGTCCACATTAAGTTTTTTAACAGATGTTTTAACAACAGCCGCGAGATCACCGCACTTCACCGGTGCTTTATTATCAAACCCCTCTTTACCATGCGCCGATGTGATATAGACGATGGCGAGGAGAATGCCGATGAGTGGGCTATAGTAAGTAACGAGAGCTATTAAGGCAAGAAATACTAGACGACCTATCTCATTATGGATCGTATCCGCCACGATTTTGGGGGTATTGTTATAGAAGAATGTGGTGTAGAAAATGAGAACCGCCGCGAGACCGTACACAATATTGGGGTTTTCGAACCCGGCCTCTAGAGTTTTCTGAATGCTATCTATAGTCTCGCGAAGCATATTTAGAATACGGCGAGAAAAGAATGCGAGAAAATATCTGCTAAAAATGTAAATATGAATTATGGTCCTGCCTCAATAAAAGAAGTCTGGGGTGACTCGGCAAATTCTAGTAGCCGCAAGAAGAAGAAATCCCGCAGCTCGGCACCCCACGACCAGGAAATTCTCATTGGATCCAAAAAATATCGTCCGCAGGTTCAATACAAACCACCGCCGGAAGTGCCTGCCGAAGATGACGATGAAGTCGCACTCATGGACGAGATGATGACACCGCCACCAGAACAGTATGCCACTCCCCAGGTCGCCGCCGCCATCCGACAGCAAGAGATGCTCGCCGGTATCAACGACGATGACGACTATGATTCCTACAGAGAGTCCGCCATGACTGTCGCCGGCAACTGGGCGTCCTATAATCAAGAACCACAGCAAATACGCACACCCGATGTTATCAGGAACATCAAGACTAGAGGTGGGAATAATACTCGGGAAGGCTTCCGCAGTCGCGCACCATCCGATGATGATCTCCTCACCCAAATCGCTGATCGCCTCAACGAACTCATCGACTCTATGGCAGGTGGTGGCGGATCACGCAACCCCACAATCGATGTCATCCTATATATCTTCACCGGCATCTTCATCATCTATGTCATGAATGTCTTCGTAAAACTAGGACGTAACTAACACCGACACTCTCGATCTATCTCTATAGAAATAGATCAATTACCCCATATATCTCCCACTCCACCATCTACTCCATCGTCTTCAGCGAATTCATCTTCTCCTGTAATCTCTCTAGCGCATCAGAGGAATATACTAACCCAGCACGCGGGCTATAATCAGTCACCTTCTTGATATACGCCCCCTTGTTCTTCTCAACAGCCCCCACGTCTATTTCAGCAGCCTCCGCATCTTTCTCGCGTTGAATTCGTTCTTCTTCTCGCGACCGTATTTCATCTTCTATCAATCTTCGAGTGAGTTCGTATTCCTCCGAGAAGTGAAACCATGTGATGAAGATTAGATTCGGTGGAGTCACCATCACTTTGAATCCATTCTTCTCTAAACTAGTCACAATGAATGTGGTAAGTTCCGCCTGATTGTAAGAAGGTAATGCGAGTACAAACTCCGGCACCAGATAGTAACAGTACATATTGTCCACATCCATCTTCGACGTCGCCCGAATCTTATTGTGAACTCGCTCCAATATCTGATTGTAATATTTCAGTTTCTGACGCTCACGCGACTCCTTCTGGACAAATAACTCGCGCATATTTAACTGGTTCATCTTTAGGAAAGAAATAGGAAAAAAATGATAGCATTTTAATCTCGTTCCTCACCCACCATTTACATTCTGACGCATCATCAAATGCCTCTCAGAAATCTAGTGCTGGCCGGGGGCGAATTCCGCACCATGTCCTATCTCCCTCTCATCGAATATCTCGAAAAAGAAGGTCATCTCGCCACAATCCAGAACTACTATGTCACTTCCGCCGGGATTTTCTTCGCGATTATCCTCTCAATAGGGTGTAGCTATAAAGAGATACACGATTTCATGACCACAATCGACTTCTCGACCCTCATGAATATTGACCCAGCTTCATTCCTCTTTCTCCACACCAAATTCGGAGTGGATGACGGCGAGAAGATCATTAAACTCTGCTCTAAAATACTTGAACTTCGCCTGGGATCACCCGATATCACCTTCGCAGAACACCAGCGCATCACCGGCAAAACCATCACCGCCACCGGCACCAACTTAGCCAAGCTAGGTCTCGAAATATTCTCACCCGCAATCTCACCCACCATGCGCATCATCGACGCCGTTCGCATCACAACCTCCATACCATTCTACTTCTTTCCCGCCCGATACAACGGTGCTCTATACGTAGACGGCGGCATCACCAATAACTTCCCCATAGATCTCGTACCTCCACACGAACTCAACCACACCATAGGAGCACTAGTTATCACCCCTATGGCACACTCCATAGAAACCGCATCCGATTACATGAATGCCATCTATCAATGTTCTATAATGAATAATGACCGAGCCAAATCCACCAAATACGCATACAATACTGTTGTGGTGAATATACGGCGACGCAATCCTCTGGCTATAATGGAGAAACCGGAGATACTGCTAGAAATAATAGAGGAAGGTCGAGAGGCATTAACGAATTGGTTAACGACTCACGGTGAAAAATGGCGTGAGAATTTAGAGATTAGCCTCGAGGAATGATTTGACTGCTGCAACATCAAGCTCACCCTCATATGGCTTCTTGCTATCTTTGGTGATGAGCATGAAGGTCGGGAAAGCTTTGATGCCATATTTGGTGAATTCATCTTTGTCGGCAGACTCGTCCAGAAGAACGAATTTCACGTTATAGCGAGACACCTTCTTGCCGTCTAGTTCCTTGCTGACTTCCTCCCATTTCGGGGCGGCTTTCTTGCAGAATCCGCACCAATCGGCCTTGAA
>WLEH01000092.1 GCA_009704345.1 Actinomycetota bacterium
CTTTGTACGTTTTGTTGTTCCCGCAATACCCCAGAGTCCAGATATCATCGATCTCTCCGAACGCAACCTACCTCTCAACGAATTCTACTCCGACTACACCAAAATTTGCTACACTAACTCCCTAGGAAACGCCCTAATCGACGAAATCTCTGTGGAAATAGGTGATCAGACCATAGATCGTGTCACCGGAATGTGGCTGGACATCTGGAGCAACTACTTCATTCCAGAAGAGAAACGCTCAGTATATAACACTATGGTCGCGAAGTTCCCCTTCGTACCGGGGTTCGCACCATTTCTAAACCAGCCGAGCTACCTCCAATCTGCGGGTGGAATCGGTCAGGACATATTCTTTCTAGATGGCGAACACTGTGAGTTATTTGTACCTGTTCCATTCTGGTTCTGCGGCGAATATGAGAACGCGTTCCCTCTTATTGCGCTACAGGGGCAAGATATGCGTGTCCGGATGAAAGTCCGGCCTTTCGTGGAGACAATGTTCAAGTGTTTCCAACCTCTGTTCGAAACCAACATCTTCACCAACGTCCACGAATTACACCTCAAAGAAGCCGAACTATACGTGACATACTATCATCTAGACAACGATGAACGACGACAATTCGCTCTCAATACGCGGGAATATGTGATAGAAGATCACCAGATCATGATGAATTACAATATCCCACCAGAACACACCAACATCAAATTCAAACTCCCTCTCAATCGCCCCATAAAAGACCTCTACTGGGTAATACAACGATCAGAGGCCAAAGAGTTCAATGATTGGTTCAACTATACCAACAAAGTCCTAGACGAAAAAGGCACACCCACCCATATCATGGAACGCGCTCAGCTCAATCTCAATGGTGTCGGCAGATTCTGGGAACCACTAGATAACAGATATCTCATGTATGCGAAACCCTACCGAGCTCATCGCTATATACCCGGTATAGACCGTAATGGCTTTCTATATAACTATCTGTTCTGTATCGACCCGAATGCGTTACAACATAATGGATCTATGAATGCCACATCTTTTACAGAGGTAGTACTGGATCTCACCCTCTATAATGTGGACCAATATATGGGATTCACGGAAAAAATATTGGCGGGTGAACTGGTAACCGAGGAGTTCCCCAGGATTAATCCCTCTAAACTTCCTACAGTTCTACACGTATTCGCGAGGTCCTATAATGTGTTGCGAATCTATAATGGATGTGCCACACTCAGATATAAGTAGTGATTGATGGAATGATACATTCCGGATGATGTTTTAATTATCACATCGAATGATGATGTAATCATCATCAACATCTTCTCGACAACATCCAAAATAAAAAATAGATGTTCAGGATTTTGCCGGAACGTTTTTGAATAAAAAAAACATCGCTGCGAAGAGATCGTTAATGATTCACGTAAAAAAGTGGGAAACTTCGAAACGTCGCATGGTATTCAATATTCATTTCCTATTGACATCTGCGCTATCTCCTCTATAAAGTCTGCGACGCGCAACCGATAGAGACTTCTGCTCGCTAGGTCTATAGGAAAATGATATGAGATCGCATAGGGCGCCGCAGGCGCCCGCCGGCCTTCGGCCGGGCGGTGGATACCATTTGTCTATCAATTTACACCCTATTTCCTATAGAAAATAATGTGGATAGCAGTGGATCTTCCGGTGGGCGATGCTCCAGAGGATACCACATCAATGTCTATAGGAGATGAGGCTAGAGGTTATAGCGACATTGGTATCGAGTCTTGTTATATGAATGCTTCTATTCTCTATAGAAAATAGAAGAATATTGTATGGAGAAATTACTGGCACCTCAGTGTTTATTGTGGTTCATGACGAAGTTATCGGTGGTTGTGACGGGTATCTCATGTGTCTCGTATTCTTTAGAGAATGGAGCATCATGAAGTACCGGTATATAGACGAAGTCACTGGAGGATGCTTTGTCGTGAATTTCCCGCCGGAATTTCCGTGTCAAGTTTTTCTCTTCTATGAATTTACCATTCCGGATGTTGATGCGAATGTTCTGATATATAACAGTGATCAGGGGTACTGGGGCAACTTTTACTGGAACAAGCGTGTGACGTTCATAGAGAATGTCGATGAAATTCGGGAATGAATCCATAGATGATGTGATGATGTAGTGTTTATCGGGATTTTTGTTGTAGATCTCGATGAACTTGATGAAGAGATTGATGGCGCAGATATCAGCGAGAGGTTGAACGATGAAGTGATTGTCGAAAACATGATCGCTGTATCTGTGTATATCATCGATGATGCGATCGATCACCTCGCGATTGAATATTGGAGATTCGAGTTTACGAATCTCGATCTCCAGTTTCATCAGAAGAAATGTCGACACCTGCGAATCGCGCAGTCCGCGAATCTCGGATTCTCGAATAGCACCCTGAGTAATCAGTGAATCTATAAGGCGAACACCATCCGCATGGATATCCTTCTTGACCTCCTCGGAAGATGCTGGTTCCTCACTCTGTTTTATAAAGAACGCTGCGAAGAGAAGATTGTAGATGTGATCGGACTGCTTGGCATAATGGATCTGGAGTTTCCGGGAGTTGAAACGGAGCTGGCGCTGTATGTTCGGCTCATCCGTGATGACGATGAATTTCTGCTTCTCTGGAAAAGATCCGATGAAATTGCGGATCTCGGTGTTTCTCTCGTCTAACTCCGTGTTAGCTGCTGCGAAAATATGAACAGTTGGCTCCATTTTCCGTGGGGATAACTGATGCTATAATATACAGTGTTTTCATACATAAAATATCAATTTTATGTGTGAATTTAGGAATATGTGAACTTATGAATATGTGAATTTATGAATATGTGAATATGTGACCTTATTCTAGGTTATACTGATCTGGTTATCTAGACTTGCAATAGGACTTGTGAGTGTATTTACTCCTGGATGATCTACCTCTAATCTTCTTTAGAGTCTTTTTACTTCTTCTCTTATTAATCGGAGTTTTTCATGATCTACTCTTCTATCATCCGCGAATCCGCCCTCCATTATTTATAGAGATGTCCATAAAAAAATTGATATTTGCCTCTCATCTATTAGACGAAGGGTGTATTGCTCGCGCCCGGCGATTAAATTCCAGAAGATGCCAATTGACTACGTCACCGACAGTGGAAGCGCATTCCACATCCCAGAAAGAAGAATGACATCGCGCAACTACGCCATGTTCTACAACGCCTGTCTCTCCGGCAACATCCTGGACGCCGTCACCATCTACCAAACAAAATACATCGATATCACCTTCAACTTCCACCACATCTGGCGCACTATGCTCTCAATCATGCACGGTATGCCATATATCCACGAATACACGGCATATCATAAACTACTCTGCTGGTTCGCCAGCCTACACCCCAAAATATACCAGGTGACCTCCAGAACCAGAATCACTCACGGCACACCCACCACCATGATCGACTACACCATTAAAAATAAGCCGACACACCTCCTACCACTCGCAAGAGCAATAGAAGATCGCGATGATGCCCTCATCGTCTCCGGTCTTCTCTCTCTACGCTAGAAACCACGGACACGCTCCACTAACTCGGTGATCAACTCGATGCTACCATCTATCACCTCTATAACCTCCGCACTATTTGGCATATCTCGCTTCTTATAGTACGCGGCCGATATCGCCATCACAGTCAACGATGTGCCTATACGGAAAACGTCCCAGAGCAATCCCATTTTTTATCGTCATATCTATTTTATTTATGTGCTAACATTTACTTATGTGCTAACATCGAGTTCAGATCCTCCTGTGTTATAACACGGATCCCATCTCGCATCGCCTTATCGATCTTCGTATTACTTACCGTGGAATCCTTTCTGACAATCAAATTCACCCGGCCACTCATAGATGATACTATCTCACCACCCAACTCAATCACCCTATCCGCCAACTTTTCGTCGCGAAATCCAGTGAAAAGCACGATGGATCCACTCATTTTATCGCTCTTAACGGCGATCTTCTTCTCTCCAGAGGGCGTAATGTCCAGTAGCTCCATGAAATCCACGAACTCCGCGAATTTTACACCGAAACCGGTGGAAAACTCCGGGCCAATACCCGGCACACTCTCCACCAATCTATCCAACTCCTCGGGCGAACTCACCCGATGCTCAAATAGATCCAGATGACTAAACACCGCGGCCAATCTCTTCTCTCCAAACCCACGACCGAATACACCAGACGCTGCCGCTAATCTAGACAACCTCACATCCTTCAATGTCTTCTTAATACCAGCTATCACCTTCGCTGCCAATCTTGTCTTGAACCCCGCGAGTGTCAATAGATCAGATTCCGTCAATCTATACAGACCAGCCACATCCCTCACATTCAACTCATGGAATAATCTTCCGGCTAATCCCTCGGAAAGCGCGTCGATCTCCATAGTATTGATGTAATGCATCATCTTGCGGAATAACTGATCGTCGGTATCAGCAGTTACCACCGCGTCTATACCAGTATCATTATACGCCCACCCAACACCATCCGGCATCTTCGGGGCAACCGCATGAAGCACCCCCACTATCTTCGGGATCACATCACCACTCTTAATCACTTTCACTATAGCACCCGGACCAATCCCACTCTTCTCTATAAAGTTGGCATTGTAACCCGTCGCCCGGCGCACCGTCGAACCATCTATAACAATAGGTTCGAACTGCACCGTAGGCTTAATGTATCCATCCTTTGAAATCTCCCAGGTGATATCCGTCACCGTTGTGACCACACCCTCCATATCCATCTTGAATGCGAAGGCATAATCCGGGTTTCCACCCACATTACGCGGGTGAATACCATCCTGCGCCACAATGATCCCGTCGATCTCATACTCTGTTTCCGCTCGACGCCTCAGAAGTATCTCCGATAATTCATCCACCGTCAATCTACCCCCATATTCCACGTGGGTTGCCGTATCAAAACCACGAGTCCTCAACCATCTAAACTGGTCCGAGACTTTCATCGCCGGTTCTATAACTTCATAGCCAATGAATTTCAGGAGTTTGGCTCGTTCTCTATATTCAGCGTCCACCGTCTTCGAATTCAATAGACCACAGATCACGAACCTCGGTTTCTTCTCACCCAGTTTCGCGAAATCCTTTGTGGCAATAATGAACTCGCCGCGAACCACATAGTTGTCATCGATACCTTCATCCGGAATATTAATCCATTTCGCAATATGTGAAACATCCTGCCCCACATATCCGTCACCCCGTGTATATATCTTGATC
>WLEH01000093.1 GCA_009704345.1 Actinomycetota bacterium
ATGTTAAGAGGTGATTATGATTATGTGGATCGTGTGCCGAAGTCATTGGGGGTTGAGACGACGGGAGGATATATGGACGTATTGATACCGCAGGGTGTTCGAATACCTGCGGAGGGTACAGGAACATTCACTACATTTCAGGATAATCAGAAGATGATAATGGTACAGGTGTATGAGGGTGAGGAGGAGAAGACTGAGAATTGTGATTTTATGGGGGTGATATATATAGTAGGAATACCGGAGATGCCGGCGAAAGTTCCGCGTGTTCGTGTGAAGTTTTCGGTGGATGTGCGTGGGGTTCTCTCGGTGGTTGCGACAGAAGAAAGCACTGGTGACAAGAGGGAGTTAACGGTCTATAGGACAACGTGTTATTCTGGATAGAGTGGACCGCGGTGTAATAAATTAAAATGGTGTGTGGAGAGAGAAATGGACGAGATACGGAAGAATTTGCCGGAGAGATTCAGTCCGGATTATCAGGCTGGGTTGGAGAGAGTAAAGGCGCGTATAGTGAATAAGATGTGGCGTGGGGGTGACATTGGGGATGTATTGCGTGAGTATGCGTATGTGGCGGAGATGGATGAGGTGGTTACTGGTGATTATGTGAGGTATGTGTCTTTTGATGGTGGTGAATTGAAGCGGGGAGGATTGGTGGTGGGTTTGGACTATGATCTGAGTAATCTGAAGCTGAGATCGGGTTATCGCCTCTGGACTATAAGATATGATACCCATATCATATTTAGAAGAAGATCCGTGGATGAAATGATTGCTCTTGGTCTATAGCGCAGCATGTTATGCTATAGAGCAGCATGTTATGCTATAGAACAGCATGTTATGCTACGGTGTAATAATATGATATAGTATAAATGGTCAAGACTAGAAGGAGAACTCGTCGTCAGAAGATGAGGGGTGGTGATATATTATCAGATTTTATGGCGGGGGTTAGTTTCTATGGGAATGCTATCCTGGATCGTATCTATAGCACCGAGCTGTCGGATGTGGTGAGGATAGCGAACAGTATGGTGTATATGGCGGGGATAACAGCGATTACCTATGGAGCATATGTGGGAACGAAGAAGATATTGTCGTGGTTTAAGAAGGTGGACAAGTATTTGCAGCGTGTATTATTTGATATGAATTCGTTGATGAAGATGATAGCGACATTATCTATAGACAAGTTCACGAATGTGGAGGTAGTGAATGATATTTTGGCGAAGTTTGATGGTATCGACGCTTCGTTGAAATATGTGGTAAAGAATTATGATAAGATCCAGAATGATTTCAATAAGGAGAAGGTGGCTGATAATCTGATAAATATCAACCTTATAAGTCATTCAGAGATATTGAGAATCAGTAAGAATGTGGATGAGTTGAACGAGTTTTTCAAGAATTTTAAGGATATTCTGATGGTACCGGGTATAGAGATGGGAGTAATTCGCGATAAATATCTGGAGGGTTTGAAACGGGCCACTCATATCTATAAACTGGTGAATATCATCCTATTGAGTAATAGCCGTGTGCTAGATATTCTATCTAAGGCGGATAACATAGAATCAGCTGCTGCTATTAAACCAGAGACTAAGATGCCAGTCAAGAGGAAATAAATGGCGGTAATATGTGTGACAGGATATCACATCTAACCAGATATCACATCTAACCAGATATCACATCTGATATCTGATTATATAGTAAGAAGATGAGTAAATTTCTAGATTATCTGGATAAGATAGAGGGATTGCCTCTGTCTTATTTCAGTAGCAGGGCGAATATTTCTAGAATAAAAGAGGCGGTGAAGTATGTGACAGGGAAAATCACGGATGTGAGTAGATACTATTCTACTCTGAAGGGTGATTTTTTTACCCAAGATGCGAATGTAATAAAAACGTATGAGTTATTACTACTATTGATAGAGCATCTGGAGAGATTCGATCAGATTTTGAATGAATTGAGGGTGAAGACGGTACCTATGTATATGTTTAGTATTCGTCAGTATGCGAGGGCGATTGCGTCTAATTATAGAGAGTTCATGTATCTTCATGATATGAATATGAGTAGACTAAGGAGTCGTCACATAGCGGTGTTAATAAAATAGGATAATATTATAAATGAAGAGTAATAGAGTGAGAACACGGAAGAGGCGGGTCATAAGAGGGGGATATGGATTCGGTATGGCTATAAAAACTCTGGCAGATAGTACGGTGAATACGGTGGGCAAATTCGTGGGTACAGTCAAACCGTATGCTAGCACTATCGGTAAAATAACCGGTGTCGTTCATGCCGCTGCTAATGTATATAATTCGGGGGCTTTCAGTGCTATCCGAGGTAATTTACCGACACTGCCCGAGTTTTTTATGAAAGTGCTGACAGGTACACAGATAATTAATAATCCTATTAATACCCTATCTATTATTGCACCAACCGGTCTGCTTATTGCAAATTCATTGGCTATGGCAACAGGAAATAATAATGTAGTGGATGCTTTCTTGAATCTTTATGGATGGATTATAGATAAAATGACAATTAAGATCGCAGATCTCATAGATTCTATTATAGAAGAGTTGGGAATGATGATGAATGGCAAGATCATGCAATCTAAGAACGTTAAGGCTAATATAGAGAAGGTAGAGAAATATATAGATGAAATTATAACTAAGGAGAAGGATTTAGATCCCCGCATACCGATTCATCCAGTCTCTACTACACTACAGGGAATCAAAGATAGTATTAATAAGATTAAGTCTAATATGGATACATTTGATACATATTTGGAGTTAAATGATATTACCCGTAAATTAATAGGTGAGAGTTTGTATATTTGTATTTCTATAAAGAATAATGTGGAGGATTTCGAGAAAGTCACCCGTAAATTTTTCGAGGATTCAGATAAGTATATTTCATATCTGAATAAATATGCTGATGAAGATGAGGTGTCTAGGAGGTCTAGAATGACTACGGAGGCTGAAATATATGAGGACATAGATCTAGTTAAATTGGCGGAGATTATCGATAAGATAAATGAGATGTTGGCGTCGAATGAGTATATGATTTCTACTCTTACTGGGCAAAAAACCCAGATCAATTCACTGTCTTACACTATTAATACTAATAGTATCACACGTCTGAAGGATAATATTGATAAAAATATAGAGGAATTGCGGGGAAGAAACCGTGATCTACTGAAGCTATTCAAAAAGATAAAGAAATTTGAAATAGATCGAGATTCACTACAATCTCTGGGAATCTCTCTCAAATCCAATGGCTCTACCAGAAGATTAAGTGACTCTACCTCTATGTCCAGTGACTCTACCTCTATGTCCAGTGACTCTACCTCTATGTCCAGCGACTCTACCTCTATGTCCAGCATAGGTCTATTAGATCTAAATGATTCAGGCAAGAATGCTGAGAACAAGAGTATGGGACGCAAGAGTGCTGAGCACAAGAGCACAGTTAGCAATAGAGTAAAAACTCGTCGTGTGACAATTAAGTCTCCTAAGTCGTCTAAGTCGTCTAAGTCGTCTAAGTCTCCTAAGTTGCCAAGATATTCAATAGAGTCTCCTGGTCTAAATATCGAAGAGATCCTCGCAAAATATAATGTAAAATCGCGTAGAAATAGCAAGTAAATATGATATTTTTCTATAGATTATGTATATTCTATAGAGAAGTGTGTGAGAGTGTGCGAGGGTATAGACCTAATTTAGACGCGGAGTTTGAGTCCCTTTCCGAAGAACTTGGTGACCTTGGTGTGGAGGCTCTCGAAGCTCTCGTAGCAGACATAGTCTGGGGCCGCGAGCTTGTAAGAGGAGATTCCGGCTTTGAAGACCTCGGTCTCTGCCGGTGGCTTGTCGCGGGTCATGCTCTCGACGAGGACACCCGATGGGCAGAGGGTGAGTCGGTTTCCGGCGCGGATATTGAGGTAGTCCGCGAGGTCCTTGCTGGACGTGACGATGATCAGCTTCTTGCTGGCAAAGTCCTCCGCGAGCTTCTGGATGATCTCCTTCGCTCGGCCGAAAGTGAGTGCCATATAGGTGCTGAGCTCTCCGCGAGCCTTAAAACCCTCGATGTGGTTGCGCTCCTCGTCATTTCGGTAGCTACCGATGGTGAGGGCATCACAGTCGATGAGGAGGAAATCCTTTCCGTGAAGGTTCTTCACGATCTGGGTCTTTCCGGTTCCAGCCGGCATCAGAATGCCATAAAGATGCGTAAATCGCCAAAATGCTGATTCAAGATTGCCGTTTGTCATTTTTGATAGTACAGATTTATTTCCTGTTAGTGACTTAACATCTGAGACCAAGCTTATGCCCTGGACCACAAGCTGTACTGTTACTATTTCCATTTATATCTACCCGCCTTATTATCTTGGGTCCACTCAATATAGTAAGTATACTTTTTTCGTATACTTTTTTCGTGTAATTTTTTCGTGTAATTTTTCGGGTGTCATCGGAAATTATCTAAAATTGAACTGGCTTATTTATCTATAAAAACTGAGTGTTTCATTAATCCCACCTCCAGTAATAATGACGGATCTACTCACCTCTTTCGGCGTTGATTCGTCCTCTGTATTCAGTGGTACACCTGCTCTTGTCATAGAGGAATTCATTTGTTCTCTGGTGGATCAGAGTTATGAGAATCGTCGTAACACGCGATTTCTGTTACAGATTCACTGGGCGATCATGTTTATTAACTACGATGATCTCCGGCAGATTTTCCGGGAGATTCGACGATGTGGTATTCGACCCAGTCTTCTACTCAACTTCAAATGGTCGCAATATGATGGAAATACCGCGGCACATACCGCAGCCATCTGGTGTAAAGACCCACAGATCTTCTCCTTTCTAAAGTACAATGGCGCCGATCTATCTATTCTAAACAGCAAAAGACGATCGGTCATGGATTTATGTCTAGAAGAAGACGAATACTGGAACTACCTCCTACAGAAAAACATCATGCGAAACCCGGATGATCATCTCCTTTGTTCTATAGAAATATCGGAACTTTCTACTCCTTCTAAGAGTACCTGCGGTATTCTTGGAATTAGCATCCCAGTCTAAATTCTGGAATGGCTCCATAAAAAATAGAGCGTGTATATGCGGTTGTGTGTATATGCGGTTGTGTGTATATGCGTTTGTGTATATTATCACATTATTTTTTATGGACCCGGTTGAATGACTCCACTGTTTTCTGCCATTTGGCTATGGTATTCGCTCTAACACGTGCGGAGACCAGGAATTCGTTTAGAGAGTGAGTGATGTGATATG
>WLEH01000094.1 GCA_009704345.1 Actinomycetota bacterium
AAAATTGGTTTAGTTCAGATGCCAAAAAGAGCACTGAATAACCATAGTGTTGCTGGTGGCTTAGGTTACGCAATGGCTAAAAATTCCCAGAACAAAGACGGCGCTTGGGAATTGATAAAATTCATTACCGGGCGGCAATCATTGACTCGGGAAGCAGTCAATAACATCGATTTCCCCGCTCGTCCCGATTCTCAAGGGGCTTATGTTCGTGGATTTAAGAACATTGATGCCCAGGTCATTGTTGATGTAACTCGGACGGCCGTGCCATTTCCTCACAACGGTTTGCCTGCAACATTAAGGCCACTCCAGGATGCAATAGCACTGGCATTTTCTGGCAGGGCACCTGTTGCTGAAACAGTTCAAAAGGGAGCTACAGAGTCACAGCGACTTATTGACGCAGCAAACAGATAAATCTAGGTTAGGAACAACCTAACCAAAGCGGGGGATCAAATATCGGAATTTTGATCCCCCGCTGTTATTCTCGGTTCAGCTCAATTCCGATTTAGAGGGGCTTGATGAAGAAGGCTAAAGTGGATTACTCCGCTTACTTGTTCATTGCGCCAATATTTATTGGACTGGTAGTTTTCTACGTTTACGCATTTTTACGAAATATATTTCTAAGCTTTAATGACGTCGGCGTTTTTGGTGAGCGCACTTATGTAGGCCTGCAAAACTTTCGCGACTTAATCCAAGATCCAATTTTTCGAAGAGCGACGGTAAACACTTTTTTCTATGCCGGAGTAGGTGTCCCGTTGGTCGTAATCATTTCTATCGGTCTAGCGTGGCTACTGAATCAGAAAATTAAGGGACTAGTCTTTTACCGAACTGCAGTATTCATTCCCGCTATCACTCTCCCAGCAGCTATTGGACTTTTGTGGCGATGGTTGTACAACTCCCAGTACGGATTGATTAATTATCTCCTTGGCTTGATCGGAGTTGAGCCAAAGGCTTGGTTGGGAGACACTGAACTGGTTCGATGGTCAATCCTGATTGTTTTAGTGTGGGCATCGGTAAGTTACATGGTGATTATTTTGCTAGCAGGTTTGCAGCGAATTCCAAGCATGTATGTCGAAGCAGCACAAATAGATGGCGCAAATACGAGACAGGTATTCTTTAAAATAACCCTGCCACTATTGAGTCCAACCATATTTTTTGTCACAGTGATTTCAATGATTGGCATGCTTCAGGTTTTTGATTTCATTTTCCTCATGATTCGCAGCGAATCGGTTGCCTACCAGTACGCAATTTCATTAGTGACTTATTTCTATGAATCAGCATTTGCACTCAACTTACGGGGCTATGGAGCTGCGATTTCGGTAGTTCTACTTGGAATCATATTTGCGATAACTGCTATTCAGTTTAGATTGCAGAAGCGTTGGGTGCATTATGACTAATTTGACTCTTCAGGCACCTCGTAAAGTGAAATTAGCTAATCGTCTAAAGAATTCGTGGATCCATGTCATTTTGATTATTGTTGCCATCGTTTTAGTGGGACCATTTATCTGGATGTTTTTAACCTCTATCAAAACCTATGAAGAAACGATCACAGTTCCTATTGTTTGGTTTCCTGAACAAATTCAATGGGTCAATTACGAAATAGTTAACGACAAGTTCCCCTTCTTAAGGCTTTACTTGAATACGATTTTGGTGGTAATGGCAACTGTCGTTTCTCAACTAGCCATGTCATCTTTAGCGGCCTATGCCTTTGCTCGATTGCGGTTTCCCGGTAAAAACATCTTGTTTTTATTCATGTTGAGTTTGTTAATGGTCCCAGGCCAGATTTTTCTGATCCCGCAGTACCAAATCATTGTCGGACTAAATCTAACTGATACTTTGACAGCTCTGGTGTTGCCTAACATGTTTAGTGTTTTTGGAGTTTTCTTGCTCAGACAATTCTTTGCGGCAATTCCGCAAGAATTAGAAGATGCAGCTCGTATTGATGGTTGTGGAAACTTCAGAATCTATTGGCAAATAATGATGCCATTGGTGACTCCTGGATTGGTCGCAATGGGAATCTTGACCATGATTGGTGCCTGGAAAGAATTACTCTGGCCGCTCATTGTGAACCAGTCAATTGACAAAATGACATTGTCAGCCGGCTTAGCAAATTTGATTGGTGAGCACACTACTTATCATGAACAAGTTATGGCAGGAGCTGTCATATCGGTCCTACCCATGATCATCGTATTTGCTTTCTTTCAACGCAAATTTGTCGAGAGCATTGCTCAAACGGGCATAAAGGGTTAGTCTCAAGACTAAATTGAGTTGGTATTAAGCTGATATCAGTAAGAATCTAGTGATCTACTAAAGACGCAGATCTTTGAAATTATTAATCAACTAAACTAGAACTAAGTTCAGTCGAATGTTTCTATATTCAGTTTTCACTCGCGCGGGTGATTCGATCACGAATTGCCATAGCCAGACCGTCCCCGTTTGGCGGAACAATAGAAACCGAATCTACTTGTCGTTCGTCGGCTTGGCGAAGAGCCGAATAAAGTTGTCGGGCATACTCTTCAATCGTTCTGGGAGAAATCAGCCGAATCGCATTAGTCGGAGTCTCGATATCATCAAGAGCAATAAACCCCTCGCCAGGATTTGCACTTTTGGAAACCAATACTTTGGCTTTTGGCGAATAATGTTGCTTGGTCGAACCGGGCACTCGAATGTTTTCCAATTTATCTGGCGCCAGCACGATCCCAGTGCTAGCCTCAATCATCTCAGATGTTATGGCACCCGGCCGCAGAATAATTGGATTCTCTTTTGTGCAGTCAATGATGGTGGATTCAATTCCAATTGCACAAGGACCACCGTCAATAATCTGGTCTTTTGCTGCCAGGAATTCCAGGAGTTCTTGGCTTACCGCATTGGCATCTGTTGGAGATACTGCACCATACCTATTGGCACTTGGTGCGGCTATTCCCATACCACCTATTTTTCTAAACTCAGCTAAAAGATTTTCAGCTAAGGGGTGGGCTGGAATTCTGATTCCAACCACATCTTGTCCACCGGTTATGAAATCCCCTGCGTTTTTTGTTCGCTGGAAAAGCAATGTCATGGGACCTGGCCAATAATCTCGAATTAGCGATATCGCATAATCAGGAATTTCTTCAGCCCAATAAGTAACGTCATCTATGCGGGCTATATGGACAATCACTGGATGATTCGCTGGCCGATTTTTTACGTTGTACATACGCTTTACTGCCACTTCATTGCTGGCATCAGCTCCCAAGCCGTATACGGTCTCAGTGGGAAAAGCAACTAAGCCACCACTTCGCAGATTAGCGGCCGCCTGCTCAAGGGCATTGATGCTGCAAACCGAAATGATCCCGCTCATGACACTATTCTAAAGCCTACCGAAATTGGCGTGGGAGCCAACTGGAGCTAATCCATACAGGATTCGGAATAAAGAAACTGGTTAAATTAACCAAACCGCAACTAGATTCGATTCTATTTTCTGATCAAATTCAATTCCTATCATTTATGGTGATTTAGATGCCCTAGAGGACAGCAAAGAGAGCTCCTTGAGGGTCTTTTTTCATTATGGACAAAGGTTATGAACGCTGACCGATTTGATCACCAAAGTTGTCTTATCGACATCCTAAGCGCTGCAACAGCTGGACGATGCACTTTTGGGCTGGTTTAGTGGCATTAATAAAAATGACATTAACGAGGCTTGATTAGTGAAAATGGTTCACGCCACTACTATTCGGTCATAACAAGGGGAGTACCTTTCAATCGCGCCTTCGTCAATACGGAGACATCCCGGAGCGCGAGCCAGGCACCTGGTTTGGGAGACCTTGATTGAGATAACCATTTTAAATTGATCAAGGAGATGCTATGGAAGTTTCTGGCTTAGTTTGGGCTGTAACAATTGGACTCATTCTGGGATTAATAGTTCTAGATTTGGTTACCGTAAGCAGTAAACCGCATGATGTTTTATTTAAAGAAGCAACTATTTGGTCAATTTTCTATATTGCCGTTGCGATCGCTTTTGGCGTCTGGGTCTTTAGTAATTATGGCACCCAGTATGGCACTGAGTATTTCACTGCTTACTTAGTTGAGAAATCTCTCTCAGTGGATAACATATTTGTCTTCGCGATTATTTTGGCGCAATTTGCGGTGCCATCTATTTATCACCAGCGAGTGTTATTAATTGGTGTGCTACTTGCACTCATTCTGCGCGCGATCTTTATTGCTATCGGTGCCGCAGCATTAGCTGCCTTTAGCTTCACTTTTGTTATCTTTGGTGCATTATTGATTTGGACAGGAATCACACTATTTAGGCACTGGGATGAAGATCCGGATCTGAATGAAAATTTCATTGTGCGAAATGTAACTAAGCGAATTCGCTCAGTTAAGGAATATCACGGCACAAAATTGTTTATCAAAAAAGATGGGATTAGGTACGCTACTCCAATGCTGATTGTGATGATTGCAATTGGCGCAACCGACTTACTTTTTGCGATTGATTCCATTCCAGCTACTTTTGGTGTTACTCAAGAACCGTTCTTAGTATTTGCAGTAAATGCATTTGCGCTGCTCGGACTTCGGGCACTTTACTTCTTGCTCAAGGGCTTGTTAGATAGATTGATTTATCTTTCACTTGGACTATCTATAATTCTAATCTTCATTGGCGTTAAACTAGTTCTTACATTTTTCCATGAAATTTATGAATCAGTCCCTAAAGTTCCAAGCTCAACAAGTTTCTTAGTGATTTTAGGCATTTTGCTAGTTGCTACTATTGCGAGCATCATCAAGTCTAAGCAGGATCCAACTGCAAAGAAGCATGCTGGTCGTATCTTGTCTCGGAAAGAGGCAAAGTCAGAAAAACTGCCGCCAAAGAAAGAAAAGTAGACTCATTTGTCAGCCTGCCTTAACAGAAGTTGCTTTTGTTGGGGCAGGCTGTACAATTAGTTGAACATTAAACTAGTTTAGGTATGGTGGTAAGTTGGCAGAATTGAATCGATTTCGTTTTGGACTTGACACATTTGGCGACATGGCCCGCAATGATGACGGGCAGATGCTGCCAGCTGGTCAAGTTATTAGAGATGTAGTGGCCCAGGCCAAACTAGCTGATGAACTAGGACTAGATAATTTCAACGTTGGCGAGCATCATCGAGATGATTTCGCAGTCTCTGCTCCCGATACTGTGCTAGCTGGAATTGCTACGGTGACAAAGCAGATCACACTGGGAACAGGAGTGACAGTACTTTCCAGTGAGGATCCAATTCG
>WLEH01000095.1 GCA_009704345.1 Actinomycetota bacterium
AAGCAACGTAATTTCAGCCGATGCAAAGGCTGATATTAACTCTTGTGTGGAATAACTTAACGATTCACTAATCACAACCACAACTAATGCGTCATACTCATGCTTGGTTAATGTGTTTGCTATCAACTCAAATAATTGAGCTTGATTTTGATCTAATTCATAGCGCACACAACCCGTAATGGAATCTTGTGTGAGCAGTACGCAAACCAGTGAATCAGCTGGGCGAAATCCCAATAGATAAGGCAGCGCGGCAATCAATGATGGTGGTCCAGCAACTTTAATCGGTTTCATAGCCTAAATATGTCAGCAACAATTAATTCCCGACAGATGAAATATCTAATTGTGGAAAACTAAAACCAGCCCAGCGCAACCGCAATCCCGAGCAGCACAATCATCACACCGCCAGCACTACTTAAATGAGCCAATCGATGTTCGGCCTGGCTAAACCAATCGCGAAGCAATCCCGCGGTTAACCCATAAAGTGAATCAAATGCTGCACCTAAGACACAAAAAACTAAGCCCAATAACAATAACTGCAACCAGACATAACCATAATCAGTGACCACAAATTGTGGTAATACTGCTGCAAAAAATACAATAGTTTTTGGGTTGGTAATTCCAACAATTGCACCTTGTTGCATGATCTTACGAATTGGAATAGCGCCACCCGAAAGAACGTTAAGCGCGACTTTATTTCGATCCCGAATTGATTGATAACCTAAATAAATCAAATAAGCAGCACCTAGATATCTAATTACTCGGAGCACGACCGGAAAATTCTCTAAAACTGGTCCAAGGCCAACTGCCAGCACTAAAACATTCACAAAAGTTCCAAGTGCATTTCCAATTGCTGTTGCAACTGCAGCATTTTTACCTAACGCAATGGCTCGACTCATGACAAACATAACTGATGGACCAGGAATTAAGATAATAATAATTGAGCTGAATAAAAACGCCCAGTAAACATTTGGCAAGGTTAGCCAGCCAGCGCCTTCAGAGCTTGAGCCAAATGATCGCTGGTGTGATTATTCATCCGATCTAAGTAATCAATTACCGTTATGGCTGAGCCATCTTGTCGAAATCCAGTTCGGTTTAAATCTGCTTCGGCTAAGCCAGCAATTAAATCCAGATTGGCTCGGCGCAGTGCAGTTACTACACCAACTGAAGCAATGGAATTTCGATTGGGATTTAGATTTGCAAATAAATCTTCATCCCAGGATAAGAACTGATAATCATCGGTAGTAAACATCATTCGGATTCGAAGCGCGATAGAGATCTCAGCATCAGCTAGATGTCCTAATACTTGCGCAGCCGACCAACCGCCATCGGCTGGTTTTTTGGCTAAGTCAGCTGGTGTATAAGTGAGCAGATCGGCTACCTGAGCGATGCCGGCAGCATATGAATCCAAGATAGTGTTTGACATGGCTAAACCTTAGTGAAGTTGCACTCAGATGAAAATAAGGAACACTCATACCATGAAAACTATTGTGGCAATATGTGGCAGTTTGCGTCCAGGCTCTAGCAATCACAACCTACTTCGAGCGGCGGCTGAAGCTGCACCAAGCGACACGTTAATCACCTGGGTGGATTGGAAGGATATCTCCATCTTCGACGATATGAGCCCAGCCTCAGACCAAGTTTTAGCTATTGCGGCACAGATTAATCAAGCAGATGCGGTCATGATCGCATCCCCGGAATACAACTGGTCAATTCCCGGCGGACTTAAGAATCTGCTCGATTGGCTTTCTCGAGTTGGTTACAACCCTTTTGAAAACAAGCCCACTTTAATCATGGGAACTTCGCCTGGAAAGCTCGGCACAGCTCGGATGCAACCGCATCTGCGCCAAGTTATGGGGCATTTTAAAGCAGCTTTAATTGACGAGCCAGAGGTTGCAATTGGCAACTCTGGCAGCGTATTTGATAGCAATGGCGATTTAATCGATCAGGCAGCCTGCCAAGTAGTTGAACAAGCCATGAGTAAACTCGTGGCTGCAATTAACTAACTTGAGCGGAGTAAGCGATTTCTAACGCATTTCCGGCTGACGACTTTGCTGATGTTTTGAGCGCAAATGCCAGCTACACCAAATCATTTGAACACACCCATTTAACTGGTGTTGCCAAAAAAGGGTTAGCAATTGTCACCTGTATTGATTCGCGAATAAATCCACTAGCCGTTTCTGGCATGACTGCTGGTGACGCAAAGATTATCCGAAATGCTGGTGCTCGCGTAACTGAAGATGTGCTACGAACTTTGGTGTTAGCAACTTACTTACTTGGGGTAAATCGAATTTTGGTGGTTCCTCATACTGATTGCCGAATGGCTAAGAGCGATGAAGCAGCGTTGCATGCCGAAATCTTTGCAAGCCATGGCGTTGACACTCGAAGCGTTGAATTTCGCACCGTGTTAGACCAGAAAGCAGCACTGATTTTTGATGTGCAGCGCATCCGATCCTTCCCATTACTGCAGACAGGTGTGATTGTCGCGGGTGCTATTTATGAAGTTGAAACTGGCAAACTAGATTTAATTGATGCTTAACTAAGCAGCGACTTAACCAGCGTCTTTGCTTGAGTTGGTGAAGATGCTTTCATTGCTAACTCTGCCGCTTGCTTAGCTTGGTTGATATCTGCCATCGCTAATCTTGTTCGCACCCCAGGAATAGCCGGAGCTGCCGCACTTACTGAGTTAACGCCAATACCTGCCAGCACTACAGCGAGCAGCGGATCTGCTGCTGCTTCACCGCAAACACCAACGGCAATATTTATTCGGGCCGCATCATCGCAAATTCGTTTAATAGTTCGCAGCAGCGCAGGTTGCCATGGATCTAAGAAATCAACTAGCTCATTATGCTGCCGATCAGCGGCAAACAAATACTGAGCTAAATCGTTAGTGCCAATTGAGACAAAGTCCAAATGTCCAGCCAAGTCCCTTACCGCAAAGGCGATAGCTGGAGTTTCAATCATGATGCCAATGTGCTTAAGGCCAACTTCGCGTGCCATCGCAGCAAAGGCATGTGCTTCTTGTGGAATGGAGATCATTGGTGCCATCACCCGAACGTCCGCCCCAGTTGCATCAGCTGCTTGCTTAATTGCAGTTAACTGATCAAAAATCACCTGTGGTTGTGGTCCAGCAATTCGCCAGCCGCGCACTCCCAGCGCTGGGTTCTCTTCGTCAGCTAGATTTAAAAACTTTAACGGCTTATCTGATCCAGCATCTAACGTGCGAATCACAATGGGTCGAGTACCTAATTCCCGAAAGACGCTTTCATATATTTTGCGCTGCTCGGCAATTGTTGGCGCAGTTTGCGCATCTAAATAAAGTAGTTCGGTTCGAAACAGACCAACGCCAGCACCATGCATGGCAATCACACCTTGGGCATCTTTTTGATTGCCGATATTGCCGTAAACTGGAATCAAGGTTGGCACATTAGGATCCACAATTGGCAATGCTTCCGTTGCATCGCTGAGATCACCATCAACCACAACTCGATCTCCAACTGGATCAACAAGAACTACATCGCCATTATTTAGTTCTAACGCTTGGATGCAGCCAACCACCGCAGCAATGCCCATTTGGCGACAAATAATCGAGGTGTGACTGGTTGGACCACCTTTTTGGGTAATTACCCCAACCACAATTTTAGGATTAATCTGCGACGTGTCAGCTGGTGTTAAGTCTTCTGCAACTAACACAAATCTGCCACTTGTTGGTAACTCAACTGACCACTCTTGTCCGGTAAGTCGAGCCGTAATGCGAAGTGCAATCTCATCTAAATCGGCAGCGCGCTCGGCAAATGCGCCACCTGCAGATTGCAGCATCTGCGCAAAACTTTTTGCGGCACGACTAATCGCAGTTGGTGAATCCCAGCCATTGTTTATCTCAGCTTTTGCCGCCATCAGCAATGCTGGATCGGCCGCAAATGCCGATAGCGCAATTAAAATATCCGCGATCTCACCGGTTGCGCTGGCAGCGCGATCTTGCAGCAACTCTTGCACAAATTTTGCAGCTGCTTCGAGCGCTACAATTTCTTCTTCAATTGATTTTTTGCGCCTAGTTGGTGGTGGCTGAATTGGCCGATCCGCTAAGCGATGCACTGGTGCCACAACTGCAGCGGAGCCAACTCCAGTTCCCGGCATGATTCGCGTCACGGCATCTCTTCTTTCTGCTGAAAACGAAACTGTATCTCACCTGAGGTCAGATCAGATAGCAAGCCTTACCAATGCACATCTGTTCTGACCCTTAATGTTCATCACGCCAGGAACGCCATAATGCGGCATATGCGCCATTGGCAGCTAATAGTTGGTCATGCGAGCCCCATTCAGAGATTACGCCATCTTCGACTACGGCAATTAAATCTGCATCATGCGCAGTTTGTAGCCGGTGTGCAATGGCAATCACGGTTCGAGAATCCAGCACCTGATTCAGCGATCCTTCCAAAAGTCGTGCAGCTTTTGCATCCAGCAGCGAGGTAGCTTCATCTAGCACCAGTGTGCGCGGATTTGCTAACACCAACCGCGCTAATGCGATTTGTTGCGCTTGCGCCGGTAATAATTTATGACCACCGCTGCCTACTTCAGTATCTAATCCAGCAGTCAACTCGCGCACCCAGCTATCGGCATTAACTGCGATCAATGCTTGCCAAATTTCATCATCTGATTTATCCGTAAATGCCAGCGCTACATTTTCTCGAATCGTGCCAACAAAAACATGATGTTCTTGCGTAACTAAGGCAACATGGCTGCGAGCTTGCTCAACTGGCAGATATCCAATTTCTGCTTCCCCCACCGTGACGCGCCCGCCGGTTGGTGGCTGCACGCCAGCAAGTAAGCGTCCTAGGGTTGACTTACCCGCACCGCTTGGGCCAACAATTGCCAACCTGGTACCTGGTCTGATTTCAAAATCAACGCCTTTCAAAACATCCTTACCGGTTCGATAGGCATAACGAACTTGATTACCTGCTAATTGATCATCTTTCGGATCTGCCGGCCTAATCTCCCGATCTGTTACTTCATAAATACCAAGTAACCGCGATAGCGAAGCTTTCCCTGATTGGAATTCATCTACCCACCACAACAACCCTTCAACTGGATCGGCCAACATCTGGGTGTAAAGCAATGCTGCAGTTAATTGCGCTAGCGTAATTTGACCATTTTGATACATCCCAGCACCAATTAGCAACACTGCTGCAAGTGGTGCAATGTATGAAAAT
>WLEH01000096.1 GCA_009704345.1 Actinomycetota bacterium
CTCTTAATCTGGGATTTGATCAAGTAGTTCTTGGGAGAGCGGCGTTTTGAGCGCCAAGATTGCCTTGAGTCGAATTGGCAGTGGAATTCGAGCAAAACCTGAGGTTTCAAGCGCACCCTGACCTTCGCCGCGAATTACGAATCGAGCAAATGGCAATGCGCCGGCGTCATTCCCTGATTCGCATGCCATTACATGTCCAACACCAACTGCGGGCCAGCCAGATTTGTAATTTGATGGATCAATCAGCGGATCTGACAAACTTTCATTTACTTTTCCACCATATCCGATTGAAGCAAACATTTGATTTGGATTAGTTCGATCAATTTCAGCTGTCGCAATTCCGCGCATAGTGTAAACCGGCTCTGGCACTAGAATATCGCCATCATTTACCACCATATTGGCAACATTTAGACCATTAATTACAGCTGTTCCGAGTGGAACAATTCCAAACGAACCCTCAATATTGAACATTTCAGCTGCTAGGTCATACAACGTGTCAAAATTCTGCTCACCACTAATTACATCGGTTGGTTCTAGTTTTGATCCACCAACTTCATGTGCCCAAGTTGTCATGGCAAGAACGGCTGAAGATTTTTGCGATGACCCTAGTTTGATTACTGGGACTGAATCTAATTGAAAATCCGGATTTAGATCTTGAATTATGGGGTCATTCCAATTAGTGATAGTGCCATCTAACAATCCGCCAATGGCGCGTGCGTCTAAGGCTAGTCCCTCAAGGCCAACGACTTGCAGTGACAAAGTGGCGGGAATTCCATATGCCGGGGCAATTAGAACTTCACTAGTTGGGCAGCGACGATTAAAAAGAGAAATCTCCGATGCCGTTGGAGTGTTATCGGTAATCATGACTTCAGCTGATTCATCACCTGGGCTGAAAGTGCTGATGTGCTCAGGACAAACTGCAGTCAAACTATCGGACATTAGGAAAAAGTTATCCGCTAAATCAGCTGGGCCATCAACGATGGTATTTGCGCTGACACAGTTAATGGTGGCTTCAGCTTGGCCGGCTAAAACTTCTGGGGGGAGAGGTGGGGTGCAAGCCGTTAATAACGCTAATGCTATTCCGGCTGAAGCCAACTTCAAATTCATCATTCCCCTTTAAAGCCGTAATTCTAAACAGCGCGAGTAGCTTTTAGCCACTCGCGCTGTTTAGTTTGTTAACTACGGACGAGTTGCTTTTGCAATCTGGCCTAATGCATATGTCTGCATCTTGCCTGATAGTGCGTTGTACTTAACCGCTGCAGCACGAGTTGGGCCACAAGTTCGAAGTACATATTCGGCGAACTCAATAACGCCTCTTGCTGGTCGCTTGGGCATGATGTAGTAGGTGTAAACGCCCAGCTGATAAGCACCCTTTATCTTTGACACTTTGTATCGAGGTGTGACATATCCCTTTGAACCCGGTAGAGGCTGCGCTGCTAAGAACAGGTTAGTTGCCTGCAGGGTTGGCGCGATGAATTGGCCCACGCCGTTTTGCACCTTCGCCATCGGCATGCCACCAGTTGATGCATCTGCGTAATCAACATAACCAATTGCATTCTGAGTATTTCTAACTGCTGTCATTACACCTTGATTCTGAGGTGCGCCGATGCTTCCGGCTGGTTGGAATGCAGTGTTGAAAACTCCAACTTCCTTCCAGTCGCTAGCGTGCTGCGATAGATACTGAGTAAAAGCTTGGGTAGTGCCTGAAGAATCAGATCGGTAAACCACAACGATTGAAGAATCAGGCAACTTAGCGTTTCTATTGTTTTGCCTAATGGATTTATCGTTCCACTTTGTAACTTTGCCGCTGAAGATATCTGTGATGTTCTTCGCAGTTAAATTCAAGTTGCGAACACCTGGCACATTGAATGGAATTGTCAATGGTGCCCCAGCGAATGGAATAAAGATGAAGTCGTTGGCTCGATTAACTTGAGTGCCAGACCAATAACCGTCACTCATTGCAAATGCAGTTGTGCCAGCAAGCAACTGGGATCGACCTGAGCCTGAGCCAACCGAGCCGTATTGACCAACTGTGATCGCCGGCCTGGTTGCGTTGTACTGCGAAATACATTCGTCCATGAAGCCTTTTGCGAAGCTAGCTCCGGCACCCTTGATTTCGGTGTTTGCTGAAGCGGCTGGGGTTAGTCCGCCGACCAATAGTGCAACTGCAGCTAGTGCACTAGTTAATTTAACTACACGACGCATGTATGCGTTCTCCTTTTTCATTTATCCCGGTTGGGAGATGGCTTAAAAGTAAGGCTAGAAAGCGACTAATTGTTAATTATGCGAAGAACTAGAGTTGGCCGAAATGTGAACACTCGGTTAACTAAGTTGCCTTTAGCCAAATCTTCCGTTTACGTAGTCTGAGGTGCGTTGATCGATAGGATTACCAAAAATCTCAGCGGTAGGACCATGCTCAACCGCATAGCCAGGGTTATTGTCTTCAGACAAGAAAAATGCGGTGTAGTTGGCCACGCGCTGCGCCTGCTGCATATTGTGAGTCACAATAACTACAGTCATGAATTCACTTAATTCACGAATCGTTTGTTCGACACGAAGAGTTGAGCCTGGGTCAAGGGCAGAACATGGTTCGTCCATTAGCAGTACGTGTGGGTCAACGGCAAGGGAGCGAGCAATGCAAAGTCGCTGTTGCTGACCACCTGACAATGATCCGCCAGTGTTGTCCAAGCGATCTTTAACTTCATTCCACAAACCCGCCTGCATGAGCGACTTCTCGACCAATTCTTCCTGGTTTGCATTGTTCAACTTAGCAAGTTTCAATCCAGAGAGAACGTTTTCCTTGATAGTCATGGCAGGAAATGGATTTGGCTTTTGAAACACCATGCCAATTCGCAATCTAACATCAACTGGATTAACGGTTGGGTCGTAAATGTCCTTGCCTTCAAAAATTACTTCACCGGCGAGAGCTGCGCTAGGAATCAATTCATGCATTCGATTCAAAGTTCGGATGTATGTAGATTTTCCGCAGCCAGAAGGACCGATAAGCGCAGTAACGGAATTTTTAGGGAAATTCAAATTGACATCAGCTAACACCATGCGGGGGCCAAACCAGACATGAAGGCCCTTAGACGCTAGCACCACATCATGGTCAGGAACGCCTGCGCCTTGGGTCTTTGGAGCCACAAATGACATAGCCTCAACTGTACTGGTCATTTCTTACCCTTTCTGCGATCGCCACTTAGCACGCGGGCTAAGGTGAAAAAGATGATTACAAGTACCAAAAGCACTAAGGCTGCGGAATATGCTCTTGCTTGCTCGGGCGCAAAAGGTTGCCTTACGCCGTTGAAGATATAGAGCGGAATTGCAGCCATTGGACCATCAACTGGATTGATATTGGTCTTTGCCGACCCAAAGATAGTGAAAACCAGCGGTGCAGTTTCACCCACAACTCGAGCAATTCCGAGCAACATGGCGGTAACAAGACCGGTTTTCGCTGTCGGCAGCACCACCATACTGACCACGCGAGCTCTTGATGCACCAAGTGCTAACGCTGCTGAACGCAAGTCCTCAGGAACTAAGCGCAGTACTTCTTCTGCGGTTCTGGCAACAGTTGGCAGCATCAAAATGGTGTAGGCCAGCGCACCCATAAATCCGTTGAAGCTAGAAATTCCAGTAAAGATCAAAGTTGCGAATATAAACAGACCAGCTACCACTGATGGTACGCCACTCATTGCCTGCACAAGGCCTTGCACTAAAACTCGACTGCGCCCACGAACTTCAGTGATGTAAACCGCAGTTGCAATGCCAATAGGAACTGATATCAAAGTTGCAATTCCAACAATAATCAAGGTACCCAAAATTGCATGACCAATACCGCCGTATCCCAGTGGGGAAGTAGGAGTTATGTATTCATTATTTTGAATAATGAATTGCCATTTAAGGGCTTCGATTCCCTTGGTTACAACTGACCAAATAACCGAACTCATCACAATTCCGATAAAGGCCAGTGCAAATCCAATTGTTGAAATCAAGATTCCGTCACTTAGGCCACGCTTACCGCGGTGAATTACACCGGCAACCGCACCAGCACCAATTTGAGTGAAGATAAATAGCATGCCCGAAAGAACTGCGGACAAAATGCCAAGTTGATATACCAGAAATGAGATTAGCCCAGGTAACAATGACGCTGATGCAACCAAAATAACATCGTTCTTGGTACGCCGACGCCATGGCCGCTGCGGCGTTGGCCTTATAGCTGGTGTTGTTGCGATTGCCATTACTTATCCGTAACCGTAGTTCGAGCGATAGCAGTTGAAATGGTGTTAACGATTAACGTAATCAGGAACAGCACCATGCCGCCACCTAGCAGGGCTGAAATTTCTAGCGGATCTGCTTCACTGAATTTCGCAACAATTAATGACGCGATTGATCCACCTTCGGGATTGACGATTTGATACCAGTTAATTTTTCCATAAGTTAGATTAAGAACATAAAACACTGCAACAGTTTCACCGAGCGCACGGCCTAGGCCCAACATGGTGGCAGCAACAATTCCACTTTTAGCAAATGGAAATGCCACATAACGAAGTGTTGGCCAGAGTGTGCCACCCAAAGCCTGCGAAGCATTAATTAATTCCGGTGGTGTTCTGCCTAGCACTTCTCTGGAAACTGAGGTGATGATTGGGGTGATCATGACCGAAAGCACAATCCCAGCGATAAAAGGCGTTCCCACCCAGATGCCCAGTTCGTTTTTGAAAAGTGGAATGAAGCCAAGATTTTCAGTTAACCACTGACCCCACTCCTTTCCAATCGGTGTAAGGGTGCTGATCGCCCAAAGACCAAACACAATTGAGGGAATTGCTGCAAGAAAATCAATAGTGTTTCGCAAAAATGTGGCAAGGCGCGGCGATGCAATAAAAACTGCAAATACTGCAATTCCAATTGAAACCGGCAAACTAATGGTGATTGCAATCAAAGCGATGAGAATTGTTCCCCACAGCATTGCTGCCACACCAAAGACTGGGTCTTCTGTAACTGTTCCATCTGCAGTTGTTTTGGAATCCCACTCCGTGCCAGTTAAAAAGTTAAGTAAGCCCTGGCTTTGAATAGCAGGTAGCGATTGATAAACCAAGAAAAAAGCAATCAGCGAAAGCACAATTAGCGAGAAAAAAGCGGCTGCTGTCATCCA
>WLEH01000097.1 GCA_009704345.1 Actinomycetota bacterium
AAGGGTGTTCTTAAGGTAATGTCGAAAATGGGTGTTAGCACGGTAGCTTCTTATCGAGGTGCGCAGATATTTGAAGCCATTGGGCTGTCTCAAGATTTTGTTGATGAATACTTTACCGGCACAGTTTCAAAACTAGGTGGCGTCGGACTTGATGTTATTGCTGAAGAAGTCAAACGACGCCATGACATTGCTTATCCGCCAAGCGGAATTTCACCAAAGCATAGACAGTTAACAATTGGCGGTGAATACCAATGGCGACGAGAAGGTGAGCCACACTTATTTGATCCAGAAACAGTGTTCAAGTTGCAGCATTCAACTCGTGATGGTCGTTATGAACTCTTTAAGGAATACACCGATCGCGTCAATGATCAAAATGAACGATTAATGACCTTGCGCGGATTGATGAAGTTCAAATCTGATCGACAAGCTATCTTGATTGATGAAGTTGAACCCGCATCTGAAATTCTGAAGCGGTTCTCAACCGGAGCTATGTCTTATGGCTCGATATCAGCCGAAGCTCATGAAACTCTCGCTATTGCAATGAATCGCATTGGCGGTAAGTCAAATACTGGCGAAGGCGGCGAAGATCCAGAGCGATTTATTGCTTTGGAAAACGGTGATTCTAAGCGAAGTGCAATTAAGCAAGTGGCAAGCGGACGATTCGGTGTTACTTCAGAATACCTGGTTAACGCTGATGACATTCAGATCAAGATGGCGCAAGGCGCAAAACCAGGTGAGGGCGGGCAGCTACCAGGAAAGAAGATATATCCCTGGATCGCAAAGACAAGACATTCCACAACTGGGGTGGGGCTGATTAGTCCACCGCCGCATCATGACATCTACTCGATTGAAGATTTGGCGCAATTAATTCATGATCTAAAGAACTCGAACAACCGGGCTCGGGTTCACGTGAAGTTAGTTTCAGAAGTTGGCGTCGGCACTGTTGCGGCCGGAGTTGCAAAGGCTCATGCTGATGTAATTTTGGTTTCTGGTCACGATGGTGGCACTGGAGCAAGTCCGTTGACCTCACTAAAGCACGCTGGTGCGCCTTGGGAATTAGGTCTTGCAGAGACTCAACAGACATTATTATTGAATAAACTCCGTGATCGTGTTGTGGTTCAAACTGATGGTCAACTGAAAACTGGTCGTGATGTGATGGTCGCCGCGTTATTAGGTGCAGAAGAGTTTGGGTTTGCTACCGCGCCATTAGTTGTAATGGGCTGTGTCATGATGAGAGTTTGTCATCTAGATACTTGTCCAGTTGGTGTTGCTACTCAAAATCCAATCCTTCGGGAAAAATTCTCCGGCAAGCCAGAGTTTGTGGTTAATTTTTTCGAATACATTGCACAAGAAGTGCGGGAATTGCTGGCTCAACTTGGTTTTAAGTCTCTCGATGACGCAATTGGCCATGTTGAATTACTGGATGTGGTTGAAGCGGTGGATCATTGGAAAGCAGCTGGGTTAGATCTACAGCCATTGTTCTTTCGACCAACTGATGTTGACTCTGCATTGCATCACACAACTCAGCAAGATCATGGATTGGCTAAAGCGCTGGATAATCAATTAATTGCCGCCGCCGCCCCGGCTTTGGAAAATCGAGAGCCAGTAATTGGCAGATATGAGATCCGAAACGTCAATCGAACCGTAGGTACCATGCTTGGTGCTGAAATTACCAGAAAATTTGGCGGAGATGGGTTGCCAGATGAAACTATCCGATTCCTCTTTAGCGGTTCTGCTGGCCAATCTTTAGGGGCGTTCATTCCTCGAGGATTAACCTTGATTGTTGAGGGTGATGCAAATGATTATGTTGGTAAAGGTCTAAGCGGTGGAAAAATCGTGATTCGGCCAGATCGCAACTCCACCTTTAACGCTAGTGAAAATGTTATTGCTGGCAACGTTGTTGGTTACGGTGCAACGTCGGGTGAGTTATTCATTCGCGGCTTGGTGGGTGAACGATTCGCAGTGCGAAACTCAGGTGCAACTTTGGTGGTAGAGGGCGTTGGTGATCACGCCTGTGAGTACATGACCGGCGGCCGAGTCCTCATTCTTGGAAAAACTGGGCGGAACATTGCAGCCGGTATGAGTGGTGGAATTGCTTATGTGCTGGACCTCAATCTAGGTTTCGTTAACCGCGAGATGGTGGAATTAGAAGAACTCAGCGACACAGATTGGGATTTTGTCGGGAATTATTTACAGAAGCATCTAGATGAGACTGATTCTGATTTGGCCAAGAGATTACTACAAGATCCCAATTCAAGAAATCGCTTCACCAAAATTATGCCTAGTGATTACAAAAAAGTCCTTGAAGCGACCGCAAGGGCTGAAGCAACCGGACAAGATGTGTTAACCGCGATTATGGAGGCTGTCAATGGCTGATCCAAAAGGTTTTATAACTACGCCTCGAGCAACACCGGTGCGACGCCCGGTTGACGTTCGCATCAGAGATTGGAAAGAGGTTTACCTTGAACACCCAACTCATGCTACCCAGGAACAAGCTGGTCGTTGCATGGACTGTGGCATTCCGTTTTGTCACAATGGATGTCCGCTTGGAAATTTAATTCCGGAGTGGAATGATTTAGTTTGGCGTGGCGAGTGGGAAGAGGCTAGTGAAAGACTGCACGCAACAAATAACTTTCCAGAATTCACCGGAAAACTATGTCCAGCGCCATGTGAAACTGCATGCGTAGTTGCAATCAATCAAGATGCTGTAGCAATTAAGCATGTTGAAGTTGAGATATCTGACCAAGCTTGGCGAAATGGTTATGTAAAGCCAATGCCACCAGAGCGATTAACTGGAAAAACGGTAGCAATCATCGGTTCTGGGCCGGCTGGTTTGGCCGCTGCTCAACAGTTAGCTCGAGTAGGTCACACTGTTGCGGTTTATGAACGTGCCGATCGCATAGGCGGCTTACTTCGATACGGCATTCCTGAATTTAAGATGGAGAAATGGGTACTTGATCGTCGAATAGCGCAATTAGAAGCTGAAGGAGTTAAATTTCGTACCAGCGTAAATGTTGGTGTCGATATCGATGGCGCGGAGTTGCTACGCCGTTATGACGCAGTAGTGCTTGCCAATGGGGCAACTCAGTGGCGTGATTTGCCAGTGCCTGGCCGGGAACTTTCTGGAATCTATCTAGCTATGCAGTATTTACCGTTGGCAAACCGAGCGATTGCGGAAGATTCAGATCCAGCAAAAGTAGAAATTTCCGCCACAGATAAAAAGGTAATCATCATTGGTGGCGGCGATACTGGAGCCGATTGCTTAGGCACAGCAATACGACAAGGAGCTGCCAGCATTGTTCAGTTAGAAATTATGCCAAGACCACCAGCGGAACGGCCAAGTTATCAACCGTGGCCAACCTTTCCAATGACATACAAGGTCACTTCTGCACACGAAGAAGGTGGCGATCGCCGCTACGCAGTTTCGACGCAGCGGTTTATTGGCGAAAATGGTCAGCTAACTGGAATTGAATTGGTCGAAGTAAAACTCAATGATGGAAAGCTGCAGCCAGTTGAAGGATCAGAAATAGTGCTGGAAGCAGATTTAGTTTTTCTTGCGATGGGATTTACCGGACCAGAAAAGTCACCATTAATTGATCAACTTGGACTGGAATTAACTGATCGGGGAGCGTTAGCGCGTAACGACGACTTCAGCACTGCAGTACCGGGAGTTTTCATTTGTGGTGATGCTGGCCGCGGTCAATCGTTGATCGTTTGGGCGATTGCCGAAGGTCGTGCAGCTGCAGCCTCAGTGGATACCTACCTATCAGGAGTGGCAAGTCCGCTTCCAAGGCCGGTTAGGGCATCGACTCGTCCGCTTACCGTGTAATGCGACCTGCTTGATTGCAATTGGGTAGGGTTCGGTTATGCGTCGAGCCAAAATTGTTGCAACTATGGGTCCTGCGACAGCATCTGTTGACAGCATTGAAAAATTAATTGATGCCGGTATGAATGTAGCTCGGCTGAACATGTCGCATGGCAATCGGGCTGATCAGATTAAGATGTTGGCAGATATCAGATCTGCAGCGAAGAATCGAAATGTAGATATCGGCATTTTTGCTGATCTGCAAGGACCGAAGATCCGACTGGGCTTATTTGAAAATGGACCAGTTGAACTAATTTCAGGTGATGACTTCACCATTACGACGAGCGAATTTCTCGGCACAAAAGAAAAGGCCAGCACCACATATAAAGGATTACCTGGTGATGTGAACCCAGGTGATGTGATTTTGATTGATGATGGTTTAGTTGTGCTTAAGGTTAAATCAAAAACCAATACAGATGTTCTTTGTGCAGTTGTTGAAGGTGGAAATGTCTCGAACAACAAAGGTATAAATCTGCCAGGAGTTGCGGTAAGCGTGCCTGCACTTTCTGATAAAGATGAGGAAGATCTGCGTTGGGCGCTGGGTGCTGGAATCGATATGGTTGCGCTTTCATTTGTGCGAAGCGCGCAGGACTATGCTGACGTAAAGCGGATAATGGACGAAATGAATATCCATGTTCCGGTCATTGCAAAGATTGAAAAACCACAAGCCGTGAACGCGCTCGTTGAAATCATTGAAGCCTTTGATGCAATTATGGTAGCTCGTGGCGATCTTGGGGTTGAATTACCATTAGAGCAAGTTCCGATTGTGCAAAAGCGGGCGATAACACTTTCTCGTCAGTTCGCCAAACCAGTTATTGTGGCCACGCAGATGTTGGATTCGATGATTAATTCTCATCGTCCTACCCGGGCTGAAACGTCCGATGTGGCTAATGCAGTTTTTGACGGCGCAGATGCATTAATGCTTTCAGCAGAAACTAGTGTCGGAGTGGATCCAGCGCATGTAGTAAGTGTCATGTCCTCAATTATTGAAACTGTAGAACAAGACGGTGGCACAAAACTGCCAGATCTGGGAACTGAGTCAATAAGATCAACAGCATATGCTGTCACGCGAGGTGCAGTACAAATCGCGCAATCAGTTTCGGCAAGTTATTTATGCGCGTTTACCGAGACTGGCAGATCAGCGCGATTGGTTTCCAGACTTCGCCCGGTTGTGCCGTTACTCGCATTTACTCCTATGGAACAGGTCAGAAGGCAGTTATCGCTTGTTTGGGGAGTCCAAAGCTTTGAGGTCGCACCTGCATCAAGCACAGATGAAATGGTTC
>WLEH01000098.1 GCA_009704345.1 Actinomycetota bacterium
TAACGATCGCCAACTGGAGTTTCAATAACTTCAATATCGTTTGCCTGCAGGAATTGTTTCAGTCCTAAATTAGCCATCACAGTAACAACAACATGATTATTAACTAATGTCTGATTTTCTTTCATTGCAAGTGCCAAAATGGCAAGAATCTGATCACCATCAATCACACTGCCATCTTTAGCAACTGCTAAACATCGATCGGCATCACCATCATGACCAATGCCTAAATCTGCGTCATGCTGTTTAACTGCAGCAATTAAATCTGCCAAATGTGTTGAGCCGCAGTTTTCATTGATGTTTAGGCCATCTGGCTCAGCGTGAATTGTGATTACCTCAGCACCGGCTTTTCGGTAAGCCGCAGGTGCAGTGTGATGAGCGGCGCCATTAGCGCAATCCACAACAACTTTAATTCCGGACAAATCAACACTTAGCGAGTCAACTAAGTGATCGATATAGTTGCTGCTTGCCATTGGGTTATCAATGATGCGACCTACATCATTACCAGTTGGCACTGGTTTTAGGTTCTTTAATCGATCTTCAATCGCATCTTCAAGCGAATCGGGCAATTTTCTACCACCTGCGGCAAAGAACTTAATTCCGTTATCTGGCATTGGATTGTGCGAAGCTGAGATAACTGCACCTAAATCTGCATTAAGCGCATCGATTAAATAAGCAACTTCAGGAGTTGGTGCAACACCAATTCGGATTACCGTTGCCCCAGCTGCGGCCATGCCAGCAGCTAATGCTGCTTCGAGAAATTCACCACTTGCTCTGGTATCGCGGCCAATCACGGCAACTGGTTTATGAGAAATGCCCACAGCTAATACTTGTACTGCAGCTGTGCCTAAATTTGTCGCAAGTTCCGCGGTGAGATCGAGGTTAGCAACACCTCGAATGCCATCGGTGCCGAACAGCCGAGCCAAAATTAACGCTTGCTGTACTGCGAAGCCTTACGTGCCTTCTTTAATCCGTACTTCTTGCGCTCAATCACACGAGCATCACGAGTCAAGAAGCCAGCTTTCTTCAATGTGGCACGGTATGCATCTTTATCAATCTCATTTAGAGATCGAGCAATACCTAATCGAAGTGCTCCAGCTTGGCCAGAGATTCCGCCACCATTAATTGTGGCAACAACATCAAACTTGTTTTCCAGACCCAAAATTCGAAGTGGATCTTTAATTGACTGACGGTGCAACGCATTTGGGAAATAATCTTCAATGGTACGACCATTAATCTTGAAATTACCACTACCTGGCACTAGTCGAACGCGGGCAACTGCTTCCTTACGACGGCCAGTTCCGCTGCCAGGAGTTGTCGCACCAGCTTTGGGTGTTGATAGACCTGGTGATTCAGAACTTGCTACTAATGTGTCAGTCACTTGTTGCCTTCCTAAAAACTCTGCGCTACTGCGCAATCTGCTTAATCTCGAATGGAATTGGATTTTGTGCGGCGTGAGGATGGTTTGGGCCGGCATAAACTTTCAACTTAGTGCCAACTGCACGACCTAGCTTGTTGTGTGGCAACATGCCATGAACTGCTTTCTCAATTGCACGAACTGGGTTCTGCTGTAACAAAGTTACGTAGTCAGTTGAGCGCAAGCCGCCTGGGAAACCAGAGTGACGATAATCGCGCTTCTGAGTTAGCTTCGATCCAGTTAACGCAACTTTCTCAGCGTTGATGATGATGACAAAGTCACCGGTATCAACGTGCGGGGCAAAAATTGCTTTGTGCTTACCGCGAAGCAAGGTTGCAGCTTGAACTGCTAGGCGGCCTAGCACTACATCATTGGCATCAATTACGTACCAGTTCCGGGTAACGGAATCTGCCTTTGGGCTGAACGTGCGCACGCCTTACTCCTTGAAAATTGCTCGGGGTTGGACCTCAGATTTCGCCTAAGTCCAGTGGAGCAGAATACCCAGCCCCCCGTGAGGCGCTGCGTTCGGGGCGGGGCTTAGAACCACTGCGGGGCTTGGGTCTCGCGAACCACCCCATCAGCCCCCACATAGAGGAACCGATCGAATGAATCAGCAAACCAGCGATCATGGGTGACCGCAATTACCGTGCCTTGGAAGGCATCGAGTGCGTCTTGTAAGGCCTCAGCTGAGGCTAAATCCAGGTTATCGGTTGGCTCATCGAGCAGCAGCAAATTACAGCCCGCCAACTCCAAAACCAGAATCTGCAGCCTGGCCTGCTGGCCACCTGAAAGTGTTTGAAATTTCTGCTCAGCTTGTTTACTAAGTTCGTATTTGCGCAAGATGCCAATTGATTCATTGAGCAGCATTGGTTTCACTTTGTTTACAATCTCAATGGGGGTGTGATTCACCCACTCTGGATGAGCATGCGTTTGCGCAAAGTGACCTGGCACTACGCGAGCTCCGATTTTCTTTTTACCGCTCCATACTTTTCCAACTTTAATCTCATCCGCTTCAGTTTCAGCAAACAACCGCAGCAGATGAGATTTGCCAGCACCGTTTGGCCCTAACACGGCAAGTCGATCACCAAAAAAAATCTCTAAATCAAATGGCTTTAACAATCCTGAAATTTCAGTTTGTTCGCATGTAATAACTCGCACGCCAGTTCGAGAGCCGCGTAGATTCATTTTGATATTTTGATCTTGCGGTGGCGCTTCCGGTGCCCCAGCTTCTTCAAATTTACGCAACCTAGTTTGCATCGCCCGATACTTGCTAGCCATATCTGGTGATGACTTAGCTTGTCCTTGCAAGGTACGAACTAATTCCTTTAAGCGCTCATGCTCTTCGGTCCAACGTTTAAGAATTTCTTCTTGACGTTCATAACGTGCTTTTCGAGCATCGTGATAAGTAGTAAACGAACCACCATGTACCCAAACTCGACCATCTTCCACTGTGATAATTCGGTCTGCCACGGCATTCAATAAAGCGCGATCATGCGAAATTAACAAAATAGTTTTTGGTGATGCTTTGATCTGCTCTTCCAGCCAAAGCTTTCCTGGCACATCTAAATAGTTGTCTGGCTCATCTAGCATTAAAACTTCATCTGGTCCGCGCAACAGCGCTTCAAGGGCTAATCGTTTTTGTTGACCACCAGAGAGCGTATTGACTAATCGATCTTGACATTGCGCAAATGGTGTTTTTATTGCCTGCATAGTGCAGATATCCCAAAGTACATCCATGTCATAACCGCCAGCATCGCCCCAATCTGAGATAGCTTGAGCAAAGCGCATCTGAACTTTTTCACTCTCAGGTTGTTCATTTAGTTTTTGTTCGGCAGCCCGATATTTTTCAGCAGCGTCCCGAATTCGCGGTGGCGCTAAGCTCAGTAATAAGTCGCGAATCGTAGTTTCATCTCGAATGCCACCAATGAACTGACGCATCACGCCAAGTCCACCAGATTGCGCAACCGCACCAGCGAACGGCTCCACATCGCCTGCGATGATTCGCATCAAAGTTGTTTTACCAGCACCGTTCGGGCCGACCATGGCGGCATGAGCACCATCGCCCACTCGAAACGCAACCTCATCTAATAACAATCGACCATCAGGCAGAATCATGGTGATGCCAGTTGCATCAATATGTCCCACTAATCAACCTCATCTGGCGTTCGTAGTGCTTGAGTTTGAGAAGTGCGAGCTTCATACTCAGATTCGGCTGGATAATAGATCTCTTCTAAAACTAAACCATGTGCCGGTGCAACTGGAATATCAAACACTCGCTCTGCTGCGCGAAGTGATCGGCCCGGCCAATCCACATCTTTTCTGCCATCACCAACTGGAATTAATGCGCCAACAAGTGATCGCACCATGGAGTGGCAGAACGCATCTGCCTTAAAATGGCCCACTACTAAATCATCAATGCGCTGCCAGGAAAGTTCGCTTAAGTTCCTAATGGTGCTGCCGCCTGGTTTTGGTTTGCAAAACGCGGCATAGTCATTAAGTCCAACCAATTGCGCAGAAGCAGTATTCATTGCATCAACATCCAGCGGAAAATCATGAACTACTACCCAATTACGAGTTAACGGATCAACAAATCGATCGGCGATTCGATAGGCGTACCGGCGAGCTAGCGCAGCAAAGCGAGCATCAAAATTACTTGGTACAATTTTTACTGCATTAATTCGAATATCTTCGGGCAAAACTACATGCAATCGCTTTGCTAATCGTGCAACTTGATCCTGTACAAAATCGGCTGGCAGATCTAGATGACAAACTTGACCGCGAGCATGTACCCCGGCGTCAGTTCTACCGCCAACGATCGTTTTGACCTCAGGTAAACCAGTTATGGCTGCAAGCGCAGTTTCTAATTCACCTTGAATGGTTCTTAAGCCACCAGGTTGCTTCGCCCAACCAGAGTAATTGGTACCGTCATAACTTAAATCCAAACGAATGCGAATGAGCCCGCCATTACTGGCGGGCTCAGTTCGAGAATTCATAACGATTGCGCTTTCAAATTATTCAGCGCTTTCCTTTTCTTTTGCAGCTCGCTTGGCAGCACCAGTTGCTTCAGCAACAACTTGTTCAGCTAGCGGTTCTACTAATTCAATTACTGCCATAGGGGCACGATCACCGTTGCGTGGTCCTATTTTGGTAATGCGGGTGTAGCCGCCGTTGCGCTGGGCAAACTTTGGTCCAATTTCAGCAAACAATGAATGCACTACACCCTTATCGCGAATAGTCATCATAACGCGACGGCGTGATGCAAGATCACCGCGCTTTGCGAATGTGATTAGACGCTCCGCATATGGTCGAAGCTTCTTCGCCTTAGTTTCTGTTGTGGTGATTTTGCCATGCTGGAAAAGTTGGGTTGCCAAATTAGACAAAATCATCTTCTCATGAGCTGGGCTGCCGCCTAGGCGAGCACCTTTAGTTGGAGTTGGCATTTGCTTTCCTTTTCCTGCTTACAGTTTTTCGTCTTCAACGAAAACTTCACCATCAAGTTCGTCTTCGTCAACTTCGTCGTAGTAACCGGCAACCTTTGTTGGATCAAAGCCAGCTGGGCTGTCCTTTAGAGATAGACCAAGCATGACTAGCTTGCCTTTAACCTCATCAATTGACTTCTGGCCAAAGTTGCGAATATCTAGTAAATCAGCTTCGGAGCGAGTCATCAACTCGCCAACTGTGTGAACGCCTTCGCGCTTCAGGCAGTTGTAAGAGCGAACAGTTAGGTCA
>WLEH01000099.1 GCA_009704345.1 Actinomycetota bacterium
TCTCAAAATCCCCCTCCACTTCTGGTTCTGTAAACCGCACTTCGCCGCCCTACCGGTCGCGGCACTCAGAGGAAAATCGGTGCGAGTCAACGTGAAATTCCGGCGATTCGAAGAGCTACTCACCCGCTCCGATTTCCGCTTCAAATGCGATGACGCGGTCCTGGGTGCCGAATATCGGTTCCTGAACATCACCGCGGCTGGCGCAACCTATAGAGTGAATAATCTACAGGACACTACTCTACCCCGAACTTACTATGACCTGTCTGGGGGTGTTAGCACCCCCACTATCGCCGTCACCTCTCTCGAGGATCTCCCCAGTTTCGGCGTGGCGGAATTAATAGGTGAAGTGTACTATCTGGATGACGCCGAACGTAGCCGCATAATCGGCGATCGACACGAATTAGTCATCACACAGGTCCAGAGGAGAACCTATTCCTTCTTACCGGAGAATTACGCGGATCTAGAGGCAGGTTACGACCAGTTATCACCGTCATTTAGCACCCAGCAACCACAGGGGCAGGTGATAGCGAACTGCGATCTCGATTTCAATCACCCGGTTACACATCTATACTGGACGGTACAGCGCAATAAATGTGCGGAGAGAGGTGAACATGATAACTATTCCACGGCCACGGACTATGAGTACTATCGGCTGGGATTGCCGAGATTACCGCCGGTCAAGAAGGCGATGTTACAGGTGAATGCCATCGACTGGTTCGAGCAGGCGCAGCACGGAAACTTCTTCCAGTTCTCGCAGAACTGGCAGCACTCGGACATAATTCCGGATCGCAATAATCATATCTATACTCACAATTTCTCTATAGAACCTGCGAGGGAGAAATCGGGACATAATAGTCATGGTTTCGTGAACTTTTCGCGGATGGAGGGCTCACGACTTCAGCTATGGATGCAGGATTATGATTCCATCTATGACAAGGCTTATCAGGTACATATCTATGCCGTTAATCTGAATGTAATCAGAATATGGAAAGGGTTGGGGGGATTAGTGTTTATGGACTAGGTCACATCTCGTGAAGATGTTATAAACGATCTCACGTTGATAACCGTTAATGTCTAGAAAGCTCCATAAAATAATATGTCAGGGGAAGGATTTGGCGGAGAACTCTTGCCTCAAATATCGCCACGCATGTTTGATTCTAAAGGGTAAAAAGGTGGTAGCACACGGTGTTAATCATTATCGGAGTTACTGTAATGGTGTACTCTATCCTGCGATCCACGCAGAACATGATGCGATACTGCGTCTATTGCGCACGGTAAGAAGGGAGAATGATGCCACGATTCTCAGGAGGAAGTTGAGAAAATATACGGTGGTATCGGTGAAATTCTGTTCGGATGGTCGAATATCGGGGGATTCTAAACCATGTATAGAGTGTACATCACTCATAAAAAAATGGGGGTTCCGGAAGATAATATACATCGATAAGGTCGGAAATATAGTACAGACTTCTGCGCAAAATATGCAGTCCGATAGGATCAGCCTGGGACAACGCTGTGTCCGAGCACTTCTATATGACTGTATTGATGGAGTGATGTGATGGTAGAAAAATGTAATATTTTCTATATAAATTTAAATGAAAACCCGTAAAAGATCTATGTTGAGACAATCTGGTAGTGCTACTCGTAAACTCTCTCAATCTAAAGAAAATAGTGATAAAAAAAATAATACGAAAAATAGTAAATCAAGGTTTGATAAAATAGTAAATTTTATGAAAAAATCAAAAAAAGAAAAAATACAAAAAGAGTTGCTCAATTTAATACAAAATAGAGAATATTGTCCTATACTATTAGGAGATGGATCTGCTGGAACAGCATATTTGCCTGGAATAGATAAAACATTTCCATATAAAATCGGAAATAAAATAGTACATCTGCCCGTGGTTGTAAAAGAAGTACAAACTCATCACGGAGAACCACTAAATGATTACGATTTCGGTCTAGATATATTGGATAGTAAATTGTATATAAGTGGATATACTGGATTAACAACAGAAGCCTTACTATTAATGTTAATAGATAATTTACGGAATAAAACGGTACATTTACCATTATTATTTGCATTTGGTACGTGCTCAAATAGTAAATTAGATAAATTAGTAGATAGACTCTACACTTTAAAATATGGACTAGATAAACCCGTCGAGTTAGATTTAACTAGAAAGGTGTATAATGAGGATTCATTATGGAATGAAGGCGATGATGTCCCTAATTTAATATTTAAAAATACACTTGCCACATTAGGAAGACTACTTAGTTTTATTCATTATTCAAAAAACGAAGATGATACTATTACACTGCCTAATGGCATTAAATGTAATATCAGTGAACTATATGATTATATATGTATTAGTTTTTTTGCCACACATTATTTATTAACAAAAAATAATATTTTTCCGAGTGATATGCATACTGAAAATATATTTATCCACTGGTTAAATGAGACTTCTTATTTTAATGATAAAAATATTAAAAATGTCGAAGAAATAGTATATAAAATTGGAAATAAATATTATAAAATAAAAACATTTGGTTTTGTTATAGTATTAGGAGATATAGGGACATTTATTGCAAAAATAAAGAAGGATGTAATACTAATTGGGCATGCACCAAATATAAAAACAACATTTTCACAATTTAATATGAGAATGAAAAAACAGAGTAAGAATATGGAATTGATATATAACACCGTACATTCTCTAACTCCTAGACAGTATAAAAATACAATTGCGTATACTATACTTATGAATATAGAACCATACTGTACGACTCCTACTACTAGCTATGGTCTACTTGGATCCGACATTGCATATTTAGAAAATATGAGGACCACACCAGAATTACTGGATTTCTTTTATGATAAATATGGTGTTCGTAATTATGATCAAAAAAATAATAACATATTAATAACTGATGATTAATATATAATTATTTCAAATTATATATTATATATATGTAAAATCTATTAGATATGATACAAAATACAGCGTATTGTTCTAAGTAATGCCGATTCTCGTATTAAGACAATTTGATTTCAAACTTCGTAAGATACTCCATGTTATTAGTTCCATTAAACCGGTTGGATTGATAAAAAAGAGGTTTCTTGTTTGCATATACTCGAAAACATGGTTGAATTCGAGACAACAATACATCATTATAGTATTTTGTTCCAATATAGCTTCGTAAATAGCCGACTACTGCCCGCTTGAACACAGGAGAGTTATAGTAAATTGCGTGGGCTGATAACATATTCATCACCCGCACTTGCTCTGGAGAATATGGTTCAAACGTAGCAGTACCTAGATCTAAATTCTTATTCTGAATCTTGTTGCCTGCGAGTTTAGAAAGCCCTAAATACACTGCATCCGCGTCATCTGGAACTTCAAACTCGCGCAACCCCTGTGCTTCGACATCATCCTCCAATAATAAAATGGGCTCGTCTGCAAATTCTTCTAATACTTGGATAGTGGCAAGATTCAGACATTCTGGATAGTTTTCTTTTCCTGATTGCCAGTGTACAACATCCTTAAACCCGAGCTCCGCACATAATGTCTCCATATGATTCTTACGTGCTATATATTTTTCATTGTGAGCTGGGCAAATAAAAACAACAGTAATCTCACTAAACGGAATGCGACGGCTCATATTACAGATATATCTGAGATTTGCTATAGCAAATCAACCGCATAAAGTAAGTAACAATAGTCAAATTACTAGATTTCTTTCATGTCAAATATTAAGTTCGTAATTTTAATCCAAAATAAAAATATATTAATAACTGATAATTTTATTTATTTGATTACTGTATATTTATTTGATTATTGTATATTTATTTGATTACTGTATATTTATTTGATTATTGTATATTTATTTGATTATTGTATTGATGAAGTGATAGTAGTCACACGACCGTAATCATTTATACTTCCGCCAGATATCAGAGCGACAGAATACGCAAGTATCATGGGTCTCCAACCACATTTCAATACAGTGGTCATGTACAATATTCTTACAAGCCGGACAGGATTTAATCGATCTTGTCGGGATTCCCTCGAATGAATCAATACAGATCGGACAGACATTGTCGATATCCACCGCACGATCCACCGGCATTTTGAAATCTACCTCCACCGGAATCTCACTCGGATTTATCATATGGCACCCACGAGTATCAATCATGTTCCTCACAGAATCAGCCACAATAGTCATATAGTGCGGATCGAGCACCTTGGATTCAAAGAACTGTGGGCTATAGATATCACCGATTTTACAGACGACAAAACACACATGTTTACACACAATATTCTTCTCTTTCGCCCGGAATCTGAAATCGGGGCACGAGCATCGAACGTGTCCATCTGTAAAGATATCCACATTATATTGCTCACGACCTTTTCCAGGACGCTGTGTCCCAAAGAGACCTACCACATAACGCGGTATTTTATCGGAAGTCGCGGTATTCTCGGTGAAAGTACTGAGATAGATGCGATTCTTTGGATCTCGGTCATTGATCTTACCGAGAATCACGAGCTGATCCGCATTACATGCTCCGGATGATCGGAGATTATCCATAGGATTCGCGAATATCTCAATCTGACGCGAGACCCGACTAAATAGATCAGGTATTATTCGCGATCTAGATTCATATTCTACCATCGTAGCATCGATCCGGCCAATCTCCTCCTCTAAATCACGCCGAGTTTGAATCAGATAGTCTAAATGACTACTGATACGATCCGTTTCATCTCTGAACCTGGCAAGAAGACGATGTAGTTGATCAACCGTAAGACGGCTCAGATCCTCCACACGATCAGCACCAAATTCAGATAGTATATCCATCTTATGTCCAGTGTAAGAGCGAGAGTATATGTAGAATCACGCAACCCATAGTATAATTCAATTTTATTCTACTATAGATATGGAGAGGTGGTGCGATCGGTGCGGTGTGAGAGTGGCTGAAACTACTGCTGGTGTAGCAAAAAATTGAATACAATTACAAAGCTACATATAGACAATTAACAAAAACATCACAAGCAACCAGCGAAAACAAGAGAACTGAAAATGTCCGGAAAGACTACCAACAACAAGAAGCCTGTCGCCGAGTCTGCCGCTGCCCCCGCA